>NZ_JBXMTI010000130.1:0-59470 GCF_057083605.1 Candidatus Villigracilis sp.
ATTTACGATCTTGATAATTTGTTGACCGGGGTTTAACGCCTTCGATACTTCCGCGCCGACAGCACGTTCGCGCACTTTGGCGATGAATGTTTTTACAACGCTGAAATGCACATCGGCTTCGAGCAGCGCAAGGCGCACTTCACGCATGGCGGCATCCACGTCCGCTTCGGAGAGTTTGCCGCGGCGGCGGAGTTGGTCAAAGACTTGGTTGAGTCGTCCAGTGAGGGTTTCAAACATGGGATTATTTTATGTCATTGCGAGGAGGGTGCTCTTCCCGACGAAGCAATCCCAGATTTGATTGCGAGATTGCTTCGGACGAAGAACAAGAGCGCCCTCGCAACGACATGTTAGTAGATTCCTTTTCAGTGTAGGAGGAGCATTTTAGCGCGTAGCAGGTTGAGGGTCAAGAAAGAAGCGGGGATTAATCGCTATTTCCACGCAGGCCGCGAGTGATCAATATCCACTGCCCTAAAAATCCAATTGCAAGGATCAAATATGCGGCAAGGTAGGTTGAATCTATAAAAAGTGTGAGGGTGTTACTGTTTTCAACAGACCACGCATAGAGGCCTGCTTTATCAGCCCAGGCATAGAGCAGGTCTGATACGCCAAAAACCATCAGACCAAACCAGGGACGCATCAGCGCGCCGCCTCTAAAAACAAACACGAGTGCAAGCCCTGCCAGGCCGACAGTGAGATCGGCCAGGGGATAATATAGGTCAATATAAGATGGGATGCTGAACGAATTAAGCAGGATGAGTATGATAACCGGAATAAGCAACACTACCAGCCATAAGCCAATGGCGTAGGTGCGAATACTGTCTTTTCGCGCAGGGCTGATGAGCAAGTATTGATGATATAGGGCGAAGGTGAAAAACACGAAACCAATGACCCAGCCAATATCGGCAATGCTGGGATTGGGAACTTCCTCAAAAATGAAGGCATATATCTGCCAGGCCACTTCGCCAAAAAACCATGACCAACCAGCAAGCATGATGTTCTTCCATATTTTGCGCGGAGAGTCATCCTCATGGTAATGTAGGAATATGGCGGTAGCGATGCCGGCACCTGCAAGTGCCGCAATGGATGTGATGGAGTTGAGTACAAGATTATTGAATGGCCCTTCGAGCGGGGCGTATTGATAAAAAATAACGTAGCCGGCCAACAATAGCAGAGAGATTGTATAAGAGAAAGTAAGCACAGGGAATGGCCCTGTTTTTTTGGAATCGTAGGGTGTGTTATTCATAAAAATATCCTCCCGGCAAAAGACCGTAAGTTCGTATCATTCCCTGTTCGTATTGGGTCAGCTTTCTGACGATTTCCCGCAAAGTAGATGCAAGCAAACGCGGGCCGATCACTACAGAACAATGCCCAAACATTTCGTTCAAATACAGTCTGTAATTTTGCGCGGCGGATTGTGGTGAGGTGAAGACCTCCCTATCTACTAACTTACGGGATGATATTGCAATATCGAGGTTTTGTTCTGAGGCAAAAACGGTCATCAGGCGCATTAGTGATTCCACCAGGGCCCGCCCGGTCAGTGCCTCAAACCGCTCAAGCATGGGCCCGGAAACATCTGCAAAGAGACGCCGCAGGCCATATTCCTGCCAGGCATCCACAGAAGAGTCCGGGGAGAAGGTGGAGACGGAGCACTGCGATCCGTTCAATTCATGCGCGGTCTTAGTAATTCTCGGTTCGTCAAGAACGGAGCCTTGCGAAACATAAACAGAGTGCGGGGTACCACGATTGCCTGGGAAGAATACAACGCCGGCGGCATGTTGCCAATTCACATGAACGAGGGAAGGTTCTTTTTCTCTGGTCTTAAGTTCAAAATATTCGGTTAATTGTTTTGGTTTGGAAAACACTTCGGTTTTTGCGCCCTGCGCCTGTAATAATAATCTGGACAAAAACACTCCAAAAGGAGTGAGCGAGATGAATTTTGAATACACATCTCCCCGAGAATTCATTTTTTCGTACCACTGCTCCTGTGTAAGTGCCCGTTCATTCCCCGAATTGACCAACGAATAGGTTAGGGCTTTCCCGCGTTTGAAAAACAGATAAAGATGTTCATCAGAAGAATACGCCAGCCTGATCAGCCCCGTCCGCTGGCGTTCGCGGCAAGAGTCGATCAACGTTTGAATTCCTGTTACTGGTATTTTTAGTTCGTCGGGATAGACTATATTGTAAATTGTTGCCATGTTCGCCATATGATAGCACTTCCTGAATATAGCGACAACATACAGTTTCTTTACAATGATACCGAAACTACTTATACTGGCCTGTGTTCTTGCTTTCATCCTGTTCAAATGTCACGGAGGAGTTATGACAACTGAGAAGCCAATGGTAAATGATAGAAAAGAGATTTTCGGATGGGCAATGTACGATTGGGCGAACTCGGCCTTTAGCACCACAATTGGAACGGTTTTTCTTGGGCCGTATGTGGCCTCTCTGGCGCGTAGTGCGGCAGAAGCAGCGGGGACAGCCACAGTTTCATTTTTTGGAATCCCTGTTGCGCCTGATTCATTCCTGCCCTACTGCATTTCATTCTCCGTGGGAATGCAGGTTTTGTTTCTGCCGATCCTTGGTGCAATTGCGGATTATTCGCACCTGAGAAAACGCATGATGCAGATCTTTGCGACCATTGGCGCGGTTGCAACGATCCTGATGTTCCTCGTCACCGGGGGATTATGGTGGCTGGGCGGCCTGCTGTTTATTGTTGCCAACCTCGCTTTTGGTGCGGCCATCGTTTTTTACAATGCCTACCTGCCCGATATTGCCAGTGAAGATGAAAGGGACCGGGTCTCATCCTACGGCTGGGCGATGGGATATTTGGGCGGTGGTGTTTTGCTGGCACTAAACCTGGCCTTCTTTACCTTTAGCGAAGACCTTGGTGTGCCGGGCGAGTTAGCTGTCCGCATCAACCTAGCATCAGCAGGCATTTGGTGGCTTGGGTTTTCTTTTCTCACATGGAAGAGGCTGCGCCCACGTCATGCAGCTCGTCAACTCCCTGCCGGGGATACCTATGTAAGTATTGGCTTCAAACAACTGCGCAAGACCTTTAGCGAAGTGAAGCATTTTCCCGAGACCTTGAAATTCCTGCTCGCTTACTTTTTATATAACGATGGAATTCAGACTGTCATTGCTGTCGCTTCAACCTTTGCCGCCGCGCCTCTGATTCAGGGTGGGCTGGAACTTGAACAACAGACCTTAATCGCCGTTATATTGATGATCCAATTCGTAGCTTTCTTTGGGGCCTTGTTCTGGGGCAGGCTTGCAGGCTGGATTGGCGCAAAGCAATCAGTGGTTGTCAGCTTGGTGATCTGGTCCGCTGTGGTGATCTATGCCTACGGTGGACTAAAGGGCGAGAATGCGACCTTGGAGTTCTTTATCCTCGGCATTTTCATTGCTATGGTGATGGGTGGTTCGCAGGCTATCAGCCGCAGTCTGTTTGCGCAGATGATCCCCAATGGCAAAGAAGCGGAGTTCTTCTCATTCTACGAGATCAGTGAACGCGGAACTTCATGGATTGGGCCATTGGTATTTGGCCTTGCAAACCAGATGTTCGGGAATTTGCGCTATGCCATTCTTTCGTTGATCTTCTTCTTCATTATGGGCTTGATCCTGTTGCCCTTTGTGAATGTAAACAAGGCCATCACTGACGCTAAGAAATACAACGGAAATCAGTAACATAATTTCTAACGTAAATAAAAACAGCGCAGACAAGTTATCTGCGCTGTTTTTTTCATTTAATTCTTCCTTTTCTTCTTCAAGAATAAAGGCGGCATTTTAAATTTCGGCGCACGGTCACTGGACCAGGGCGCTTGCGGAGCCATCACCAAAGCACATAAAACCAGCAATACGCGGTCATAGTTAACCCGCCAGCCTGCGAAATCTATCCATGCTTTTTCACGGTCTGGTTTGATCGGCAGCCCCGCCTGCTCCAATTTGCGGATCAATTCATCATATTCTTCACGAGTGACACTGATGGGTGTAGCTGGAAACGTTGGGTTTTGAGGACGGGTAATATCAAAATAATCTGCAATACGTGTTAGAGCGATATAGCCCGCTCGAATACACAAAGCAGCAGACATTTCAGTGGGAATATCAATGGAAGATAAGGTAATTGCAGCAGTATCCAACACTGCGCCTGCTGATGTAACCCACGAATTCTCGGCGCGTGGGGAACGAAAAAAGACAATGGCAGGCAAAGTGGTATGGCTTTCTTCGACATCGGCAAACCAGGTCTCCCAATTTCGCCAAAGCTCGGCGAGTTGATCCAATCCATGAATGCGATGAAAGCGCGACAGCATATCAAATGGATTCGGCGGATTGCCGGCACGTATTTCAAGCATGTTGACAGCTTGTTCACGGCGCGAAAAAGCAGAATACATGGTTGGCAAATATGCGATCAACAGGGCCACCATGATGAGTCCCAGCATGGCTTCAGAAAAGGCCAGGGCGGTTACAAAATATCCCTCAGGGTTTGCAAACCCCAGCGTAAGCAAGGATGATCCGCTTAATCGAAAATCGAAAAAATAATCGCCAGCGCCTAATGCCCAGTACATCAAAGAGTATCCGATGGAAATCAGAACATACCAGACTGGCAGCAGGAGCATCAATGAGAATGGCCCATAATAGGCCATGATCGCATCGCGTTGTTTGTAAGACCTGGTAAATCGCATGAGAAATTCAAAAATGTGACGCATTACCCCGAAAACCAACCGGTTGAGCTGGCTGCGAGCACTGCGCGGCAATACAAATGTTGAGACAGCTGAAAAAACTGTAGTAGATGCAATCACCAGCCCTAAAATAAAAACGAAGATGTGAAGGAAGGAATCCATGGACGAAATTATATAGTAGCTTCCGTTAAATCAACAACCTGCCGTTTGGGGCAGGTTGTTCTTGTTGTTACTGCAAATTTGCATCAAACAAACTTCTAAATTCATCTTCCGAGGCATAGCCGATAAGTTTCTCGATCAAACCTCCGTCTCCGTTCAGGAAGTAGAACTCGGGCTGGTAATAAAAGCCGAGGGTCTGTTGGAAAATGTCGGTACGGGGGTCGTCTGCATCAAGATAGGAAAACTTGACTTTGCCATAATACTCTGCTTCGAGCCCATGAACCATGGGCGCCATGGATCGGCAGGTGCCTCAGGTGAAGCGGAAGAATTCCACCAGTTGCAATTGACCAGAAGCCAAAACAACGGTAGTTGGATCTGTAGCTTCGAGGGTAGGTCCACGTGAAGTGGGGGCAACTTGAACACTTACAGTTTGCGTGGGCGCAAGAGTCGCTGGGGGTGCGGAGGTGGGGTCAACTGGTGCGGCGGTGGCAGGGACAGACTCCACTGTCGGCAAGGCGGCGGGGACGCTGGTTTCGGCTGAGGCGCAGGCAGAGGCCGCTAGTACAGCGACCAGGCTCAGTGTCCACAAAAAGAGGCGGGGTTTCATCAATATTCTCCTGTTCATAATAGTTATGATAGCCCGCTTTCACTCCGTCTTACAAAATCTCATGAAACACTAACGGATTTGTAGGGGCACAGCGAAACGCTTTATGGTCGAAATCTTAAATCAACGTGCTGTGCCTCTACGTTTCAAACAATTTCTAAGCGGGAAATACGTCATATCGAAAAACAGTCGCTTTACTTTGACGGTTGTGAAATCCTACGCTATACTAAGTTTAGTTAGGTAGTTAGTTAGTTTGATAGTTAAGTGGCTTTTCGGTTTGTGGTCTAACTACCCAACTACAAAACTACTCAACTATTCAACTAATTGGAGGTACTGCAATGGCAGATTTTAAACTCACTTATGCAACCATGTTCAACCCGCCCGACGAGTTGCACACCGGCTTCGATAAAGCGGTTGAAAAACTCAAGAAAAATATGGGGCAGGAATATGGCATGTTGATCAACGGCAAGGAAGTAAAAGCCGATGAGAAGTTCGACGACCACTCCCCCGTCAACACCGATTGGGTGCTGGCAAAGATGCAGAAAGGCAATGCCAAGCACGCACAGGAAGCGTTGGCAGCGGCGCGCGCGGCATTCCCCATGTGGAGCCATACTCCCTGGCAGAAGCGCGTGGAATTGCTTCGCAAAGCCGCATCATTAATTGAAGAGCGCATTTTTGATCTCGGCGCGGCAATGGCACTTGAGGTCGGCAAGAATCGCATGGAGTCTTTGGGCGACGTGCAGGAGACAGCCGACCTTATTTATTATTCCTGCTATCAAATGGAAAAGAACGATGGTTACATCGTTGAGATGGGCAAAGACCCGCTCGTAGGATATGAAGCAAAGAATGTTTCTGTGCTTCGACCTTATGGTGTGTGGCTGGTGGTTTCTCCTTTCAACTTCCCACATGCATTGACAGGTGGGCCTTCAGGCGCAGCGCTGGTTACCGGTAATACCCTTGTGATCAAGCCTGCCACTGATACCGCATGGATCGTACGCTTGCTGGTGGATTGCTTCCGCGATGCGGGACTTCCTGATGGCGTCGTTAATTTCGTTACGGGCCCCGGCTCCACACTTGGGCAGGCTCTCGTGGATAGCCACGAAGTGGATGGCCTAACCTTCACAGGCTCCTTCGATGTGGGCATGAAGATGTTCCAGGATTTCGGCAAGCGCAATTACGTGCGCCCAACCATTTTGGAACTCGGCGGAAAGAATCCTGTCATCGTTTCCAAGAATGCGGATTTGGAACGCGCCACCATTGGGATTGTCCGCTCGGCATTTGGCTTGCAGGGGCAGAAATGCTCTGCCGCTTCTCGCGTGCTGGTAGAGGATTCTATTTACAATGACCTGGTTGCCCGCCTGAAAGATACCACTGACAAACTTGTCATCGGTGACCCCACAGAGAAAAATACATACAATGGCCCCGTGGTCAATCAATCGTCCTACAATGATTTCAAGAACTTCACCGAAGAGATCAACCAGGGCGGCGGCAAATTCCTGACTGGCGGCAATGTGAAAAGCGGCGGCATGTTCGATAAGGGTTACTACTGTGAATCCACCTTTGTCACCGACCTGCCTTACGAGCATCGTTTATGGAAACATGAGATGTTCCTGCCCATTGCCACGATTGGCAAGGTTAAGAATCTCGATGAAGCCATGAAGATCGCCAATGACGTGAACTATGGCCTGACCGCCGGCTTCTATGGCTCCAGCGAAGAAACCGAATGGTTCTTCGATAAAATTGAAGCAGGCGTGACCTATGCGAATCGTCCGCAAGGCGCAACCACCGGTGCATGGCCTGGCTTCCAACCCTTTGGCGGATGGAAGGGTTCAGGCTCAAGCGGCAAGAATGCAGGCGGTCACTATTACCTCCCGCTTTACATGCACGAACAGATACGCACGCTGATTAAGTAAAGTAGACAGGTAGACACGTAGACAGGCGAACATACAAGTGCCCTGTCTACGTGTTTCGTTTGTACCTGTTTACTTCTTTCCGTGTTTACTTCTTTCCTTGTTTACTCGTCCACTCCCCACAGGTAAAATAAAGTCATGGAAAATGACGATCCCTTAATCGTTCGTGTGGGAACATTCTTTATAATCATGGGTGGAGCAGCCTTCATCCTCTTTGTGATGTCGGATATCGCTGACAAGGTGGATTTTGACTACCTCTTCGTAGCCATGCTGTTGATTTTCATCGGCTGGGCCTTCCGCCGTAAAAAAGCGCCGCCCCCGCCTGCGGGACGATTTTCATACGTAAGAAAATGGCGTGAGAACTCAAGAAACAAAAAAGCTGGAAAATCCAAAGAAAAAAAATAATATGTCCAAACTCATTACACTAAAGAAAGCAATTTCAGAATTTGTAAATGACGGCGATATCGTTTACGCGGCGGGGTTTACCCATCTCATCCCCTTTGCGGCGGGACATGAGATCATCCGTCAGGGCAAAAAGAATCTCACGCTGGCACGCGCCACTCCCGATTTGATCTATGACCAAATGGTGGCAGCAGGCTGTGCGAAAAAGGTCATCTTTTCCTATATGGGGAATCCCGGCGTCGGGTCGCTTCGTATCGTCCGCTCTGCGATTGAAAAGGGCGAATTGGAGTGGGAGGAATATTCCCACTTCGGTATGATCACTCGTTTGCAAGCGGGCGCATCTGGCTTGCCCTTCCTGCCGATGAATCAAACAGGGGCGACGAGTCTTGAACAAGTCAATCCGCTCATCAAACGTATTCCTGACCCATACGGCGGCAAGGATGTAATCGTTGTGCCTGCCTTGAATCCTGATGTAGCAATTGTCCACGTGCAGCGGGCGGATAAGAACGGCAACGCTCACTTGTGGGGTATCATCGGCGAACAAAAGGAAGCCGCCTTCGCCTCAAAAAAAGTCATCCTGACAGCAGAAGAAATCGTAGACGAATCAGTGATCAGGTCCGACCCGAACCGAACGATGATCCCTGGGATTGTCGTCAGCGCTGTGTGTCATGTTCCATTCGCAAGTCACCCATCCTATTCACAGGGATATTATGACCGTGACAATGAGTTCTATCTTGCATGGGATAAGATTAGCGAGTCGCAGGAAAACGTGAAAAAATATCTGAACGAATGGGTCTATGGCGTAAAAGACCGCAACGCCTATTGGAAGAAACTCGGCGAGAAAGCTCAGAAGCGTTTAAAAGTAAAAGCGCGATATAGCGAAAAGATCAATTATGGAAGTTATTAATAAAGTAACCAGGTAAACAAGTAGACACGTGAAAAACATTCCACAATTTGATTATGGCGGTAATGGCGTACCGCTCCATTTTCTTCACGCCAACGGCTACCCGCCTGAATGTTATAAACCACTCTTTGAACATTTACAAAAACAATATCACGTCTTCGGGATGAAACTCCGCCCGTTATGGGATGAAGCCAGCATGGATGATTTGGATGACTGGCATCCGTTGTCAGATGACCTGCTTAGGTTCCTCTCGGACTATGATTTTCGTTCTGAGCGGAGCTCCGAAGGGGCACAGTCGAAGGATGACCCCGTGATCGGAGTCGGTCATTCCATCGGAGGCATTGTCACCCTGCGCGCGGCAATGCGCGACCCAAAGAAATTTCGCGCCATCATCCTGCTAGACCCTGTGCTTTTTGTGCCGCCATTTTTAGTGATGTGGAACTTCATTCGGATGATAGGGTTAGGGCACAGACTCCACCCCCTCATTCCCGCCGCACAAAAAAGGCGCAGGTCATTCGATGATATCGAAACGGTATTTCAAAGCTATCGCACAAAGTCAATATTCAGGTACATGAGCGATGAAAGCCTGCATATTTATATCGAAGGGATCACCAAACCAAAAGCAGATGGCGGCTATGAACTGGTTTACACTCCCGAATGGGAGACCCATATCTATCTGACCGGGCTTCGCGATTTCGATCTCTGGCGCAAACTTCCCAGACTCGAAGTGCCAACGCTCATCATCCGTGGTGCAGAGACCGATACATTTTTGAAAAAAGCGGAAAAGCTTGTAAGAAAGAAAAATCCAAAAATACAAATTGAAACCATGCAAAACGCCACACACATTCTGCCGCTGGAACATCCACGGGAAGTGGCTGAAATCATCAATGATTTTTTGTATACTTCATAAGACCTGACAGGTCTCCTCAATAGATTGATTAATCGAGTTCTATTTTCATACAGTCTTTTGTGAATGCAATAAACAAGATAAGACCTGTCAGGTCTCTTACAAGGAGACCTCATGCCCGAAATAAAATATTCCTCCGCCGAGTTGATGATTGTCAACGCCGCGCGCCTACTCAAAGATGGTGACGTGGTTTTCGTCGGCGTGGGGCAGCCTAATTTGGCCTGTAACCTTGCGAAGCGAACACACGCACCAAACCTGGTGATGATCTATGAAGCAGGTGTGATCGGCGCGGAACCTGAACGCCTACCCCTCTCCATCGGTGACCCGACCCTCGTCAGCGGTGCGCTTTCAGTGGTGAGTATGTATGATATCTTCGCCAACTATCTACAGCGTGGCAACGTGGATGTGGGCTTCATGGGCGGCGCACAAATTGACAAGTATGGGAACATCAACGCCACTGTAATTGGCGGATACGATCATCCCAAAGTCCGCTTGCCGGGTTCGGGTGGTTCGCAGGAAATTGCAGCCTGGGCAAATCGCTGCTACATCATGACCCCGCATCAAAAGCGCCGCTTCCCTGAAAAAGTGGAGTTCATGACCTCCGCTGGGGCCATTGGCGGCAAAGGTGATCGTGAAAATGCAGGCTTGCGAGGCAGAGGTATGGTTGGCGTGGTGACCGACATTGGCATGATGGAACCTGATGAAACAGGTGAGATGATCCTCACTGCTTTACATCCCGGGAAGACCGCTGAAGAAGCCAAAGCCAACACAGGTTGGGATTTGAAAGTCGCAACGCAGGTGAAGGTCACCGAGCTTGTTACAAAAAAAGAATTGAAAATTTTGCGCGAAGAACTCGACCCTACTGGAATCTATCTTAAAAGTGCCGCCTGACATTCACATTGGCATCCCACAAACTTCCCCTTTACGCAGAACGGCAGGCGGGGTATACCAAAACTGATGAACGCCATTCCCATTCGCCATATTCTTTTTGATCTGGGCGGCACCTTGATGTATGCCAGCAAAGATTGGTCTCCAATCCTGCAACGTGCCGATCAGGCGCTTGGCGAAAAATTACTTGAACACAATATCAAGCTTGAATTGAATATCTTTCGAGCGCGCCTGCATGAATATTACGAACAACGCGATAAGGATTTTCAGGAAACCACCTATCACTTCGTTTTACGTGAACTGCTCAAAGAGTTGGGGTATGCCGAAGTCGCTGAACCAGTTCTCAGGTCCGCGTTGGATGCGATGTACTCCGTCACACAAACCAACTGGCAGCTTGAAAATGATACAGTCGCCAACCTTCAAAAATTAAGATCTCAAAATTATAAGCTTGGCATTTTTTCCAACGCAGGCGATGACAAAGATGTGCAGGAACTCATCGAAAATTTTGGCATTCGTTCATACTTTGATTTTGTGCTCACCTCCGCCAAATGTTTTTATCGCAAGCCGCATCCGCGCGCATTTGAGATCGCACTGGCACAATGGAACATCTCACCCAATGAAGCTGTGATGATCGGCGACAGCCTTGAGGCGGATATTTATGGCGCGAAAAATTTGGGGATGCAAACGATCTGGATCACGCGCCGCGCGCAATTCAAGGATGAGGACATGCGTCGCTTCAAACCCGACTTCAGCCTGCGCAACCTCAATGAGCTTTTACCCACCCTTGAAAGAATCTCCATCATCCGCCTCTGACAGTTGATCTGCATCAATGTCAGGGTAAAATCCCTGCATGACCCAAAACCGATTATTTTCATACATCGCCCTCGCGATAGGCATTATCGCGCTGAGTCTTTCCGCCATGTTCGTGCGCTGGGCAGATGCACCCGGGCCCATGACCGGCTTCTACCGCCTGCTGATCTCCACATTTTTACTCACCCCATTTTTCCTCAAACAACAAAAACAACTTGCGCCTATTGACCGTAAATATTTGTTGTTTCCATTGATAGCAGGTCTATTCACTGCCTTCGATTTTGCATTTTGGAATTCGTCACTGAAATATACAACAGCAGCCAACGCCACCTTGCTCGGCAATACTGCGCCATTATGGGTTGCATTGGCCGCACTCCTGATATTTCGTGAAAAATTAAAAGGCATATTTTGGGCTGGGCTATTACTGGCTCTGACAGGCGCCGCACTTGTGATGGGTTCTGACTTTCTGCTTCATCCCACGCTCGGCTTGGGTGACTTAATGGCAAGCACAGCCGCCATCTTTTATGCATCCTACCAACTCATCACCCAGCGCGGACGCATACACGTTGACCCCTTTCGATATACCTGGCTGGTGGGAGTCAGCGCAACCATCGGAATGTTAATTATGAATATCGTGCTGGGAAATTCCTTTACCGGGTATTCGGCGCAAACGTGGGTCATTTTCTTTGCTACTGCAATTGTGTCGCAAATGATCGGCTATCTTGCCATTACCTATGCACTTGGGCATTTACCCGCATCCATTGTTGCGCCCACACTGATCGGGCAACCCATTCTGACTGCTGTTTTGGCGATTCCGCTACTGGGTGAAATTCCCACGACCATTCAATGGATCGGCGGCGGAATTGCCCTGGCAGGTATTTATATTGTGAACCAATCTCACCGGCAGAGCCAGCAGGAAACACCGAATGCTTAACTCTTTTGGACACGGATGAGTCTTCTGAAAAAACTCTTCTTAACACGAAGGGCACACACCTGCCTTGGTACGGCTTAAGCCGCACGGTGCCAGGGAAGTACATAAGGAATTCTTAAGGCTTCTCGAAAATTTGAGCTTTTGCGCGAACACCCTTTAAGATTCCTCGCGACCTTTGCGCGCTTCGCGGTAAATTGGCCTTTTTGCAGTACAGTCACGGAAAAAACCGTAGCAAAAAAACTCTTTTCCGTGTTTTCCGATAAACTTGTACTGAGCCTGTCGAAGTGTCCGTGTACAAATTAAATTCATCCGAGGAGCCCATGGAAATCAACATTACAACTGAACAGGCGCGCGTTCCGATAAGCGTGATGCGCGTAAAAGGAAGTATCGACTCCGCCACGCATCAGGCTTTTCAAGCAAAAGCCGAGGAAGTCATCGACAACGGCGCGCTGTACTTGCTAATAGACTTTGCAAATGTCTCATTTATCAGCAGCGCGGGACTGCGTTCAATCCATAACATCTTTAATAAGTTACGTTCTTTGCATAAAGATGTAAACGACGATGAACTTCGCAGAAAAATGAGCGCGGGCATGTATAAATCTCCATACATCAAAGTGACCAACCTTTCTCCACACATTAAAGAAATATTTGAACTAAGTGGATTCGAAACCTACATTGAAATACATGAAAACATCGCAAGCGCGGTCAAATCCTTCTAATTCTTCCAAATAAAAAATCCTTCCTGCTATAATCTCAATATGTCTCAAGATCTCTTTGACCACGCCATGCAGGAACGCATGAAAAGCGAAGCGCCGCTTGCGGCTCGCATGCGTCCACGAACATTGGATGAATACATCGGGCAGGAACACATCGTGGGTGAAGGCAAACTTCTGCGCCGTGCCATCGAAGCCGACCGATTATTTTCGTCCATCATCTTGTGGGGGCCTCCAGGTACGGGCAAGACCACTCTCGCTCAAGTCATCGCCAATACCACCCAGAGTCACTTCGTTACCATCTCTGCCATTTTGGCGGGCAAGGCTGACTTGCGCGTGGTGATCGATGAAGCGCTCGAACGACGCAGGCTTCACAACATGCGCACCATCCTTTTTGTGGATGAAGTCCATCGTTGGAACAAAGCCCAGCAGGATGCGCTTCTCCCACATGTTGAAAACGGCACCTTTACCCTCATTGGCGCAACAACAGAGAATCCATATTTTGAAGTCATCAAAGCATTAATTTCGCGATCACGTGTTTTTCAATTAAGGAATCTAAATCAAGAGGAGACAGGTATTCTGATTGATCGCGCCCTGGCAGACAAAGTTCGCGGCTATGGAAACAAACGCATCAAGCTTGACCGTGAGGCCCGCTCCCACTTAATTGAAGTCTCCTCAGGCGACGCACGAAACGCACTAAATGCCATTGAGCTTGCAGTGGAATCAACGTCTCCTGATGTTAACGGCGTCATTCATATCACCCTGGATGTCGCACAGGAATCCATCCAACGCCGCGCCGTTTTATACGATAAAGACGGTGACGCACATTACGACACGATTTCTGCGTTTATCAAATCCGTCCGCGGATCGGACCCTGACGCGGCTTTATACTGGCTCGCCAAAATGATATACGCGGGTGAAGACCCTAAATTCATCATCCGCCGATTAATCATTCTGGCTGGCGAAGATATCGGCCTCGCTGACCCCATGGGACTCGTTGTCGCATCCTCTGCAATGCAGGCTTTTGAATTCATTGGCCTACCAGAAGGGATCTATCCCATCGTCGAAGCTACGCTGTATCTCGCTACTGCTCCAAAATCCAATAGCGCGGGCGCATACTTCAAAGCCATGAAGAAGATCGAAGATGAAGGCCAAGTCTCTGTGCCGCGACACTTACAAGACGGAAACCGCGATGCCGAAGCGATGGGACATGGTAAAGATTATGTTTATCCACATGATAGCGAAGGTCATTTTGCGCCACAGCAATATTTACCGAAGCGACTACTCGGAACATATTTTTACTCTCCAACACAAGAGGGATATGAGTCACAAGTCACTGCGCGGCTTGAGATGTGGCGTGAAGCTCAACGTAAAGCATTGAACATCGAACGCAGGGAAGACATCCCTGATATGAGCGAAGAAGAAATAAAAGAAATGAAGAGAAAAATAAAATAATGCCCATCTTATTATTGATCCGTCACGGCGAAAATGAATTTGTCAAGTCTGGGAAAATGGCAGGACGAATTCCCGGCGTACATCTTAACGAAAAGGGGCAGAAGCAGGCGCAGGCGTTGGCAGAGGCGTTGAAGGAAGTACCGATCAAAGCCATTTATTCGAGTCCGCTTGAAAGGGCGATGGAGACTGCAAATCCGATTGCGGTATTACATAAGCTGAAGATCATTCAAGAACCCGACTTGATGGACACCAACATCGGCAAATGGCAGGGACGTTCCTGGAGAGTTTTGGGACTCACTAAAGTCTGGAAGATCGTACAACATGCGCCCTCGAGATTTCGATTCCCCGATGGAGAGTCTTTTCCTGAAACACAGTTACGAATTACAAATGTCCTTGAGCGTATAGTACAAACCTATAAAAAGCGACAGGATATTATTATGGTCGTCTTTCATGCAGACCCGATAAAACTCGCTGTATCGCATTTCCTCGGTATGCCGCTTGATCATTTTCAAAGGCTGAGTTGCGACACTGGTTCCCTCACTGCATTGCACGTCGGCGAAATGGGAGCAAATTTGCTCAAGTTAAACCAGCGCCCGCCATTTGATTTTCTATCCAGGAAAAAATAATGGCAAAGCTGAAACTTGATTTGCATGAAATTTACAACCGCGGCGATAAAATTGACACCGAGTTAAACCGCATTGTGGAAGAGGCGATTGATAAGAAGATCAACCTGGTTGAGATCATCCCAGGCAAAGGCAGCGGACAGCTCAAGAAGAAAGTTTTGAGATTCTTAAATCAAAGCCATATCAAAAAACTTTATCATCGCGTGGAGAAGGATGATAAGAACTTCGGAAGGATATTCATTCACTTCAAGTTTTAAGAAAAATAAACGACTTTATTAAGCAGGTAGTGTTCTTATCGGTAATTGCATATGAATAACCTCCCCTCAGGCATAGTTACATTTTTATTTACTGACATCGAAGGAAGCACCAAACTCGCACAAGAGCAGCCCAATGCCATGCCTGCCCTGCTCGCACGGCACAACGAAATTCTGAATCAGGCGATTCAAGCACATAACGGTTTTGTGATACAGATCGCTGGCGATTCTTTTTCTGCCTCATTTCACGATGCCAGCGACGCCTTGAATGCCGCGTTGGATGCACAACGCTTATTGTATAACGAGGCATGGTCACCTGCGCCGATCAGGGTACGAATGGGGATACATACAGGCCTGGCGCATTTGGAAAGCGACGCAAAAGGGGTTCATTATTCAGGCTATACCACATTGGCAGTAACCCAGCGCATCATGTCTGCCGGGCATGGCGGGCAAATTCTGCTTTCGCAAAGCACATTTGATTTAATCACAGATAAATTACCAGAGCAGGCGCAACTTGTAGATATGGGTGGGCAGCGGTTGAAGGATGTTCTGCGTATAGTACATCTCTATCAATTATCGGTTCCAGACCTGCCCTCAGAGTTCCCAACACTTAACACACTTGAATTATTCAGCCATAATCTTCCTTCCCAGCTCACGTCTTTCGTGGGCCGTGAAAAAGAGATGGATGAAATAAAAAACCTGATTGCAGCAAATCGAATCGTCACCCTCACAGGTTCGGGCGGGGCTGGCAAATCGCGCCTTAGTTTGCAAGTGGGTGTGCAATGTTTGAATCAATTTTCAGACGGTGTATGGCTTGCGGAACTTGCATCCATCAACGATCCCGCCCTCGTGCCACAGACATTGCATTCCATTTTCAGATTGCGAGAAGACAGGCATCGCAGCCCATTGGAAGTACTGATCGATTATCTGCGCGCAAAAACCCTCCTGCTCGTGCTTGATAACTGTGAGCATCTCATTGAAGCCTGTGCACAGATCAGCGAGTCGCTCTTGCAGGCCTGCCCCAAATTGCGCATCCTTGCGACCAGCCGCGAGGCGTTGGGCATCGCCGGCGAAGCCGCCTACCACGTGCCATCTTTAGGCACACCCAATCCTGAACAATTACCTTCATTGCACCAACTGGAAAAGGTGGATTCGATTCGACTCTTCATCGAACGTGCGGCAACTGCCAAAGCAGGCTTTACGTTGACCAAAGACAACGCCTCGTCCATCGCGATGATCTGCTACCGTTTAGACGGCATTCCCCTGGCGATCGAGTTGGCCGCTTCGCGCGTGAAAGCCTTATCTCCCGAACAAATCGCAGCGCGGCTCGATGACCGCTTCCGCTTGTTGACGGGCGGTTCGCGTACTGCATTGCCGCGTCAACAGACCCTCCGAGCCATGATTGACTGGAGCTACAGCCTGCTTTCAGAAGAGGAGCAGACTCTGTTTCGCAGGCTGGCGGTTTTTGTCGGCGGGTGGACTCTAGAAGCAGCAGAGTCAGTTTGCGGCGAAGAAAGAGGCGGGTTTGACATCCTGAATTTGCTCACCAGATTAGTGGATAAATCCCTCGTTTTCACTGAAGAATCCATGGATGAGATTCGATATCACCGTTTGGAGACCATTCGTCAATACTCGCGTGAAAAATTTTTTGAGACCGACGAAGTGGAAGCAGTCAGAGAACGTCATCTTGATTTTTTTGTGGGGTTTGCCGAACTGGTAGATGAAAATCTTAAAGGTGCGGATCAGCAGGTCTGGCAGAATCGCATGACGGAAGAGCTTGATAATCTACGTGCGGCGCTGGAGTGGGGATTGAGTAGAAACCCTGACAAAGCACTACGCATCGCCGGGGCTGCCAACCTCTTTTGGACAGCAGGTGGATATTCTGCTGAAGGCTTTCGCTGGACGCAAAAAGCATTGGAGCAGGTCGAGAAAATTCCAGTTCCAAAAGATGTAACCACAGAGCAACGGCTGCTTGCACGTGCCAAAGCCCTGCGCGGACTTACGAGGTTGTACCTTTCATTGGGAGATAACGCAAATGCGAAGCGTGTGGCTGAAGAAAGCGTGGCTCTATACCGCAGGAGCGAGGATCGACGAGGATTGGCGTTTGCCCTGGTCGTGCTTGCCTATCCACTTGAATTTTTGGGTGAACGCGAACAGGCCGAAGCAGCGCTACAGGAAAGCTACACAATCGCCCGCGCCGAGGGAGATGTTTATGCAATCTGTCGGTCGTTGAACATGTGGGCGCGCGTGATGCTTGATCTTCATCATGATCTCGACCTGTCGCAGCACTATATAGAAGAGTCGCTCCGCCTGGCAAGAGAAGCTGGTCTCCGCTCGCAAGAGGCCCAGGCATTCGAGATAATGGCCACCATTGCAATACACAGAGGTGACCATAATGAAGCTCGCAAATACTTTGAAGAGTCTGTTAGGATCTATGAGGAAATAGGAGCCAGGTTCAATGTTATCGTTGAAAAGAGCAACCTCGCACATCTGGAACGTCGGCAGGGTAACCTTGCTCGTGCACTAGAATATTACCGCGAGACCATCATGGCCTTCCGCGATATCGCACAACTCGGCGCAGTTTCTCACCAATTGGAATGTTTCGGGTTTATTGCCCTCGAAAAGAATCAAGACGAACGCGCTGTGCAATTGTTCGCTGCTGCAAATGTGTTCCGCGAAAAACACAATACACCTATGACGCCTGACGAGCAGCTCTATTTTGAGGAGCAACTGACAAGCCTGAGTGAGAAGATGGCTGAGAATCAATTTGATTCGGCATGGTCAAAGGGTCATATCATGACGATGGAACAAGCAATAGAGTTTGCTTTAAATTAGCCCCACCATTTTAGAATTCACAAAGGAATTTCATCAATGACTGAACCACATACTTTCATCCTCGAAACAAAAAGGTTACTTCTCAGGCGTCTTATCATGGATGACTTGGATGAACTATTCGCGTTGTATAGCGACCTCGAAATTCGGCAGTATTTTCCCGAAGGCGTTTTGAATTATGAAGATACAAAAGAAGAGCTGGAATGGCATATGAATGGGCATCCGCGCCACCCCGAATTGGGATTGTGGGCAACCATTCACAAGGAAACGGGAAAATTCATTGGCCGCTGTGGCTTGCTGCCATGGGAAATTGACGGCAAATTGGAAGTCGAAATCGCCTACTTGCTCGATAAGTCATTTTGGCATCAGGGGTTGGCAACCGAAGCCGCGCAAGGCATCCTCGAATATGGTTTTCAAAAATTGCATCTAGCGCGCCTGATCTGCCTTATTGATCCTGAGAATATCGCATCTCAAAGAGTTGCTGAACGAACCGGAATGACGCTTGAAAGAAAAGTGGATGGAATTGACGGAGACAATTATCCAACGCTGATTTATTCTATAAACAAGTAAGTCACACTTCCTCCTTGCGGGGACTTCGCAAGCGTGACCACGATTTATTTCCACAACTTTGCTAGTTCATTCAGCGATTTGTAATAAGGCTCGATACTTGGAATGTAATGCCGCTCATCCTTTGCATGAGGGCCAATGCCGGACTGACCCCATACGACAGCCTGACCACCTGGAGCGAATCTTGCGCTGGTACCAGGGAGTTTCTTTCCGATCCTCGCTCCTACTCCGCCCGAAGCCTGTTTGACCGCTTTGATCAGCGCTTTCAACGCTGGGTTGTTCGTGTCGCATGCCACGCCGTTTTCCATCACCGTAAAGCGAACTTCAAGTTCGCTTGCTGCACAATACGCCTCAACCTTCGACCTTAGACCTTCGACATCATCCTGTGGAATGGGACGAATCTCAACACCGAGAATCCCCTCCGCTGCGGTGATGTTATACACGCCAGGCGTGCCGACATTGATGAATGGGAATTTTGCTTGCGATTGCCACCCATCAGATGACTTCAACGTAAGATGTTTTGCAAAGATTTCATTCAAGTCTGCGCGGGCATTGATCAGTCTTTCACTCAAATCACCTGTGCCTGCAACTCCCGAGTGACCTTTTGCGCCATGTGCAATCACATCAAAGCGCATCACGCCGCGATTTTCCACGCAGATTTCACCAAATAGTTCATCTCCCTTTTCGCCTGTCCGCTCGCCTGCAATGAATAGCGCTGGTTTCAGACTTCCGAAGTCTTTGGTGTCTTCGGAAGTCTCAGCGAGGGCTTTTAATACATGCGGCGTGCCCCATGCTTCGGCTTCGCCATTCTCTTCGTTGCCGACTAACAACAAAGCAATATTGGGATAGGGACGCAGCGGCGCTGCACCCTTACGAGCGGACATCATATCTTTCATCCAGACTAAATACGTTGCAACGACAGTCTTCATGTCTGCCGCGCCGCGTCCCCAGAGATAATCACCTTCGATGCGTGGGATGAATTGCGAGTCGTCGGATTCAGGTTCGACAACATCGAAATGACCCGTTAACAGAATAGGAGATTGGAGATTAGAGATTGGTAATTGGGAATTGGTAATTGGGAAGGCAGCGTAAATGGCGGGGTATTTTCCGTCAAAGAATTTAACTTCAAGCCCAGCGTTTCGCAAATAATCATCGATCAATGAGCCTGCGCGATGGACTTCGTCGAGGCGTTCGTTTGGAGAAGCCGTTACAGAGGGAATGCGGATCAATTGTTGAGCGAGGTCGAGGATTTCACTCGTTTTATCAGGATACGAAATTTCAACCACAGCCTGCGCACGCGGACGGAATTGCATGGGCGCTTGCGGAGTTTGACGCGCGGCATCGCGTCCGCGCTGGAGATACTCAGCGATCTTGGAGGCATCATCGCCAAGCGAAGTGTATTCAGATGCAATGCGTTCCACATCACCTTTGACTTGGGTCTCACGTTCAAAATGTAATTCTTTCAAAACATCAAAAGGCACTTCTTTGTTGTCGCCCAATTCATTTTGTAAACGAGTGCGCATTTTCTCGGCTGTGTTACGTCCGCCTTCAGATATTTCAACAAGCGGAGTCAAATCATTCCATACGTTCAATGCTTCGGCGAGAGGCTTGACTTCATTGAGAGTCCACTTGAGGAATTCGCGCATGGCAATCGGTTTACCTGTCAATGGGTTTTCTATCTCGGCCCGCATACTGAATTTCGCGGCGAGGTTTTCATTGGTACGGGCACGTGTGATATCTTCGCGATCATATCGGAAGCCGCGTGCGAATTGTGGATCAGAATAGATACGCAGAAGCAAAAGATGTTTGAGGGTCAGGTTTGCGATGTCAATATCGAGGCTGTGCCCGCCATCATCCACGCGGACTTCGACACGTCCCATCGGCAAATTAATTCGCGCCATAAGATTCTGCTTTTCGATTTGTTGAGCCATCTCATCGGGAGGAGTCGCCTGACCCACAGCAAACAGGCCACGGGTGTAAAGAGCCGTTAATTCATCGCTTGTGGTGGAGATCAATCGCTCAACAGGTTCGGCAAACGAGCGCGCACGCACGGGAGTCCAATTGTTATTTCCAAAACGGACGCCGCGGCGCACGAGGTCATAAGAATTTTGAAGATAATCATTGTATGAACGATACAGGTCGGGAAGATCAAGTTCGCGCGGATTCGGAAAAGTTAGATTGCGAATCGAATCATGCTCGGTGAGGACGACAACCGCACGTCCATCCTTGACCTGAGCCTGCATCGGCGTGGACGCAGCAGCGGCGATAAAGAGTGACGCGAAGGCGCGCAAGAGTCGCGTTGCGGTGATATAGAATTCTGATTTGAAATCATCGAGATGCTTGTCGCCGCGTTCATTTGAGGGGAGGTGCATAAAGTCCCACGAGAAGAGCGGATCAGGCAAAGAGAGATTGCTGTGAATGCCCGCAGTCGCAAGTGTATCGCCGTAGAGATCGATACATTTTTCAAGATAACGGCGCTTGGCAATGCTCCAATTTCCAGGCAAGGAATCGTGACCGATATCGGTGAGGAATAAAAGATTGCCGTGCCAGTGATGCAGACGCTCGCCAAAGTTAACACCCGCGCGATGAAGCGCATTGATGAGCGAAGCTTCCATGAGGCGCGCTTCGTAGATCGTTCCGCGCGGAGTGTAATACGGGCGCGTGGCCCACTCGATCATCCAGTGAAAGACTTCAAGCTGACTGAATTGCGCCTGCCAGGGTGGAATGCATTCAGCGCGCAGGTAATCTACAAAAGATTGCTGGCTGGGCCCCGCACCCACAGTGAGCAAGGGGCGCAGTTCTTCATCAAGAAGATTCCATTCCTGCTCGAAGCCGTTGAGTCCGCCTTGCGGTTTTTCCTTGGCGGCTTGTTCTACAGCGAGATGATATTTTTCAGGAAATTTTTGTGATGGCATAAGTTTTCAACCATGATGAACAGAGATGAACGGGGATAAGAGCAATAAACCGCGAAGAGCACGAAGGTCGCTAAGATTTTTTCTTGGGCTTTCTCTTCGCGTTCTTGCGTGCTTAGCGGTTAAGATTTAAGGGAATTCAAACCTTCCACCAACCTCTTGAACGCGCCTTCGGTTCGTTCGGCGGGAGTAGCATATGAGAAGCGGACCCAGTCATTGCCGAAGGGGGAGAAGAAAGCTCCAGGGACTATGGCAATGCCATGATTTTCGGCGAGGTATCCTCCGAGTGGTTCGCTATCTGCGAGATCCTTGGCCTTGATAAATTCAGCGACATTGATAAAAGCATAATAGCCTTTGCCGATGATGTGTTGGAAACCTTGTTCTGCTAATAATTTCTTCAAGACCGCGCGACTGGCATTGGTCGGCTCGATGATGGTTTGGGCGGCTGTGTCAAATCCCATTTCGTAAGCGGCTATGGCGACTGCCAAAGAAAAGAAGGAAGGGATAACGCCATGTGAAGCGCGGGCGGCAATGAATTTGATGACGGCTTCATCCGCAATCAAATGGCAGTTGCGGATGTTGGAACCGCCAAGTGATTTGGTGATGCCATCCAGGAACATGATCCGCTTGCGTTCTTCGGGGGTGAAGAATTTGAGGAAGGAGTTCAAGTCCATTGGGGATTCGTCAGTGACGTAGTGATACATCCAATCGAAGAGGACGAATGCCACGCCAGCTTCCAATGCAGCTTTAGCAAGTGAGACTTGCTTCTCAACGGCGATGGTCATGCCTGTTGGATTATCGGGATTGGTGATAACAAGGCCCGCGATCTTTCGTCCCTTTGATTCGGCAAACTTCACGCTTTCACGAATCGCATCTTCGGAATATGCCCAGCCTTGTGCGGGGTCACCTGGCGCCCAAAGGACATTGGCACCGACTCCATATGGTCCCCAATTATAGGAAATCCACGGGACTCGCGAAACCATGATGAGGTCGCCTTGTCGTCCATATCCCAATGCTAGCATGGCTTGATAGGCCTTGATTAATGCATCACGTCCGCCGGCGGTGCCAAGCACATTGGCGGGTCCCCAGCCAGAAGATGAGTCTAATTTCCAATATTGCTCGATGACGGCCTTGCGATAGGCGTCGGTGCCGAATGGCATATCGTAAGCCGTACCATGTTCCAGTTGAAGTCGAAGCGCGCGTTCTAAAATCGCCTTTGGAGTTCCAGGCAGGGATGCACCGCCGTCGCCCTGTGATGCATCAAATATTTTTGCGCCAGGATTCTTTTCCACATACACCTTCAACGACTTGTTGATAAGAAACATGCGTGAGGGCGGAATATCCGCCATTTGCTTGAGATGATCGCTGACGGGGATTAGGTTCTTCTCTTCAACGGCGAGGACGGGTGTGGTGTTGGAAATCATGATTAGCTCCTTAAGACCCCCTTCCCGTCCTTCCCCCATTTTCGCCGAAGTTCAGGCGAAAATGGGGGAAGGTGCCGAAGGGCGGATGGGGGTAAAAATAATGCCCCGAAATTCGGGGCATTTGGTGTACTTAGTAAGTATGAACTTGTTGCTGTTCACCCGACAACCACCAATGCCCCATCACTGAATTAGTGAGAGTGGAATTGGTATTGGTATCAATCATGAACAGGCTGAACATTGCGCGCAAGGATACCACTGGGATATAGTTGCGTCAAGCAGGTTATGGAAATCGATCTCCCCGCATCGAACAATTACGATCTTACATCAACTCCATGCCCGCCAACTGCTCTTAACTCCGCCCCACCCGGTGCACATGCCAGCAAAGGTTTCGCATTTGCGATCAAAGCACGGACTTGTTCATTGCCCAAAGAGGCATCATGCGATTCTCGATCATCCCATAATTCATAGACCCATACATGCGTTTCATTGGAAAGATCTTCATTAACAAGATAAAGATGGCATTCGGGGATTTCGCCTACAAGTTCTGCCGCCCTATTCAAGATATCAACCAACTCGGCGCGCCTGCCATTTTGAGCTACAAGGTTTCCTGTCATTGCGTACATTGCATTTTTTCTCATATCTACCATTAAACTCCGACGTTCAACTCGATCAACTGGGGTTTGGATTTTGGTACGCGGCGGAGCTCGCCGCGTACCTCCATGTCCAACTTCACAGTTGTGTAATACCACATCACCGACCCGTCAAAATCATTTTGCAACTGATCTTCCAAAAGGTCACCCAGTTGCGTAAACGTCATTGGACCATAGGCACGCAAATTCTCAAGGATGGCCTCACGCACAAGGTCATATTTGGCCTTCTCGATGCGAACACCATGTTTCGTTGGGTCGGGGTTGACGGTTAGTACATATTCATTCGTAGCCATACCATCACCAAAATTATTTGGGATTCATGCTTGTATATAAGGCAAGCACATTCCCTGTGGGATCCTTGAACAGACCAAACCAACCAGTGCCAGGAATCTCTTCCTTAGGGCGCACCACTGTGCCGCCAAGAGCCACCACTTTTTTCAGGTCGGCCTCAATATCATCGCTGTCGATATAAACCAGCACCTGACCTACAGGGTATTCATCAGACGCCTTGTTGAAACCGCCGCCCGATCCACTGCCATCCTCCCACATGGTGTAGTCGAAGTCAGGCATATGCTGCATCTTCCACCCAAACAGGGACTCATAAAACTTGGAGGCAGATTTGACATCGGCAGCTGGGATTTCAACATGAACAACATTTCGCTTGGACATAACATTCTCCTTTTGGTGAAATAAAAAAGACGATATACAATTTTAGAACACACGTTCTAAATCGTCAAGCACCAGATATGGGATGTTTTTCCAGGCCGCCGCCAGATACACCGAAGGAAATCCACCGCTTCATTGCGGGATCGTTCAACTGCTCTGCCAACTCAGGCGTGATCTGCCCTATGGCGGGTTGCTACAATGCAAAAGGCCAATCGATTAATGCGAAGGCGCAAAGTCGCCAGGATTTTAATAACGAAACTTTTCGGAAAATATTGATATTTAATCCAAGTGTTCTACCTTGTGGAATTTTCGTAAGTTTTAAAGCACACATGCTTCATAGTGCGAAGCAGTGCCGAAGAGACGCGGAGTCGCAAGGGAAACATTGCACCTTGGCGACTTCCCTGGCACCGCCCGCCAGGGCAGGTGTGCGTTAAGAATCTCAATTAAAAGCAGCTCAGGAATTAAAGGTGGCAACTTGCGATATGTAAAACAGAAACCCTGCAAACTATGCAGGGTTTCGTAAACTTCTCACTATTTTTACGAACCGAACTTCTCAAGAATACGCAGGAATATCTCTTTATCTTCAGGCATGATCTCGATGATCTGAAAGCCCACACGGTACAGATTCGGCTGGATGTCGTCAATTTTGCACCACTTCGAACGGGCAATAAAAACAATATACGGCATGTTGCCCAGGTCAGGGGTCAACTCGAGGCGCAGATAATAATCCTTATTGATCGGCAGGGCCCCCACTGTTTCCAGCCTTAATCCAATCGCGCTCACTTCTATCATATGTCCCAGAATCTGCTGGGTGTCATCATCCAGAACACGCATGTAAACGGAAAACTTTTTACGCGGTACAGTTCGCTTTTCAGCCATATGACCTCTGCTTTCGCAAGTTTCCAACAAGCTTTACTCAATTATACATACATAATAAAAAAACCTTCGTGCCAATTTCATACACATCTCATTAACGAAAAAATGGCTGGATTGGTTCCAGCCATTTTCGTGTAATTCACATTAAATATCAAACAGATCGCGTTTGCGTTTGAAGCCATCCTCCACAGGTGGATAGGCGCGCATATAGTCTTCCCTCTCACCGAACATCTTGGTAATAAAGCCCATCAGACCGCGCCGCATTTGCATCCCACCTTGAGAAGCGTGTTGCTCGCTTGCCTTGCTTTTCGCATCCGCAGCCGGGCGGACGTTCACACGCACATGTATAGGGAAACTCACCTCTGCAAGTTCCTTAATATTGATATCGCCGTTGCGCCCAAATTTTGTGGGATCCTTGCCAAAGAGCGGCATCAAACGAACTGCTGCTTTCAGCAAGCCTTTTGGAAAAACCTGAAAGTACAGAGCCTGCGGTTTGAAAGGGTCACCAGCTTCGGGATAGAAAGAAGCGTTATCCGCATTTGCAAAGGCAAACACTGTCGCCTTATGAATGTGAATGTGGTCGGGGTGTTTGTATCCGCCAATTGGGTCAAATGTTAAAACAATATCGGGCTTCAATTTGCGGATGTATTTCACAACACGTCCTGCCACCTCTTCAATGGGATGATTGATCTGCGCATCTGGATGGTTGTTCGGCTCCGTACCGGGCATACCCGAATCGCGGTAACCCAAAAAGAAAACTTCCTTCAGGCCCAAATGTTTCGCTGCCCGCATCAACTCATCGGTGCGCATCTCAGCCGTATCTTTAAAGCCATGCAAATGTTCATCGTCCACCGTGCCAGCTTCGCCGCGCGTGGCGCAAACATAATAGGTTTCAACGCCGCGCTGTGCATACAAAGCCAGCGTACCACCCAGGCCAAAAGACTCATCATCAGGATGTGCAAGAACTGCTAATATTTTTTTTGTCATCGTTTCCTCGAAAAATAGACGCTCATCGGATGCACAAGTTTACCCCAGCATGTTATAATGCCGCCATCAAAACAGGAGCAACTGACATGGAGATAATTCTGTAAACCGCCACACTTTTGGGTAAACCCGCTGTGACTATTTAACAGCCGAGGGCTTGCCCTCGGTTTTTTGTTTTAACTTACAGGAGTCTTCATGCTTAGCATCCATAACCTCAATAAAAATTACGGCATTCAGCCGATCTTACAAAATATAAATTTCAACATCAGTGCAGGTGAACGCATTGGTCTTATCGGCGCAAACGGTTCAGGTAAAACCACACTCATAAAAATTCTGGCGGGGCTTGAACTTCCCGACTCTGGGAATGTCGCTTCGACGCATCTTAATTTGCGAATTGGATATCTCGCCCAGGGAGCAGAATTCTCCCCCGAAGAAACGCTTCGCACCGCGCTCAAGCCTGTATCAACACCCCAGGCAGATCCCGCCGCTGAAATAGAGTCACTGGCTCAAGCTTTGACCCAATCCCCAAACGACTCAACCCTTCAGCAACAGTACGACGAAGCCCTCGCCCGACTTTCGACATTAGACCTTCAACCCAAACCGATCCTCGAACCACTCGGCCTCTCAAACATTCCACTGGATACCCCTATCACCCATCTCAGCGGCGGACAGAAGACTCGCCTCATGCTCGCGCGTGTTTTGCTCGAAGACCCACAGCTCTTGTTATTGGACGAACCCACCAATCATCTCGATATCGAAATGTTGGAATGGCTGGAAGATTGGCTAAATCATTTTCGCGGCGCGGCGCTCATCGTTTCGCATGACCGCGTGTTTTTAGATAATACTGTCAACTCGATTCTTGAATTAGATTCGGTAACGCATAGCATCCGTTCATATCCTGGAAATTACACAAACTTCCTTGAAACAAAACAAAAGGAAGAAGAGAAGCAATGGTCTGTGTACCGTGATCAGGAAGTTGAAATTCAGCGCATGAAAGCTGATATCAATCGAACAAAACAACAAGCCCTGCATGTGGAAATGACCACAACTCCACGCACACCGGGCGTGCGAAGAATCGCAAAGAAAGTTGCGGTGAAGGCAAAGTCAAGAGAAAAGAAATTGAATCGCTATCTGAAGTCAAATGAACGAGTAGATAGACCGATGAAGGGCTGGCATATAAAACTTGACCTTGGCACACCCGATCATCAATCCAAAGATGTCGTAGTAATGGAATCTCTCTCAATTGGCTACACGCTAGAAAACCCATTACTCACAGATATAAACCTTTTCATTCGCGCGGGGCAACGGATCGTATTGACAGGCCCAAATGGGGCCGGGAAAACATCCTTCATCCGAACTATCGTTGGCAAGATTCCCCCGCTCGCAGGCACATTCCGTTTAGGTGGCGCGACGAAGCTTGGCTATATAGCGCAGGAGCAGGAATTACTTGATCCAAATCTGAACGCAGTAGAAAGCATACAAAGCATCTCCGCCATGAACGAAACAGACACGCGCAACTTCCTGCATTACTTCCTCTTCAAAGGAGATGACGCACTTCGGCTTTCACACGATCTATCATTTGGTGAACGCGCCCGTCTGCAACTTGCCATGCTTGTGGCACAAGGTTGTACCTTCCTCATATTAGATGAACCCATCAACCATCTTGACATTCCCTCACGCGAACGTTTTGAGGAAGCACTCGAAAATTTCAACGGCACAATCCTGGCAGTCGTACATGACCGCAGTTTCATCGAACGCCTTGCCTCAGATGTGTGGATCGCAAAAGATGGAAGAATATCGAAATAGGTATATCATGTCAGACCAACCTTTCACACCCTACCACAATGTAAATCAAGTATTGAACTTACTGCTCAACAAGGCAAAGGCAGTTCTGGAGGATCAATTTGTTGGCATGTATCTCTACGGCTCGCTCTCCAGTGGTGACTTTCACCCACACGCCAGCGATATTGACTTTCTCATCGTGACATGCGATACGATTTCAGAAGAAATCATTTTGAAACTCGAAAATATACACCATGAAATTTGGGAGAGCGGACCGCATTGGGCCGCAAAACTGGAGGGTTCCTATATCCCGCAAGAACCACTGCGACGTTATGCACCATCAACAGAAGCATATCCGACAATCAATGAAAAGAAATTCTACGTTGCCCCACATGGAAGCGACTGGATCATCCAACGTCATATTATTCGTGAATATGGAAAGGCCCTAGAAGGGCCAGACCCCAAGTCATTAATCGACCCTGTCACCCCAATTGAAATTCGAGCAGCCATACTTGGAATTCTTAATGAATGGTGGTTCCCCATGCTGGAAAATCCCTCGTGGCTGCAAGATCATGACAGTCATTATCATTCCTTCACCATCCTCACCATGTGCCGTGTACTTCATGCGCTTGAACATGGAACTGTCGTATCCAAACTTGTTGCTGCAAAATGGGCACAAGATAAATTTGGAGAAACATGGAAGCAGATCATAGAACAAGCATTAGATCAAAGGATCGATAAAGGGCATTACGAACTCTATGATGCCTCTCTGAGGTTTATTCGATTCACAAAAGACTGGGTTTCCAAAACTATGCAGCCATATGAGATATTTTAGTCACTCACTTTACGCAGTGTCGTTCTGCCTGCACCGTGCACAGGCACGCGTGAACGAAGCGACACTTGCACCGAATGCCAGTGTGGTGAGAATCTCTGATTTCAGAGGTAGAGACCCTCACCTCACCGCACTGCATCCGCAATGTGGTGAGGTGAGGGTCCGCTCACATCGTCCCGATGTCCTTCGGGAGGGAATCACGGCTGGATGTATAGGGTGAGTAACTGATCAAAATATCGCTTAGTATGCAATACAGAGCACGGCGATTGCCTGATCACAAGCTGCTACAAAACCATCCATCCACGTTGAATCAACCGGGCTTCTAAGGCCCTCATTACCACCTACGAAATTATTATTACTCGTCCATTCAGTACAATCTGCAGTAATGCCATCCAAGTGGCTTCCATCTGCGTTTTCTGCACCTGACCACCAATTATTGCTGGGGCTCACACCCGCGGAATCAAGCGCTACTGCGATACTTCCATCCATCAAGTCAGCCCAATCATTGGCAATAACCGTATTCGTAACAGACTGTATTGGAAGATTTATTGATATGCCATAATTTGACGGCATGTTTGCAATGCTATCGGATGCGCTGTAACCAATGAAGGCATGATAATTGCTGAATCCGGCTGGCAGGTTGGCCACGCAAAGTGCGTCTGCGGAGCTGCGCGGCCCAATATTACCGGCGGAAGTGCCCCCGAAATAGAGCACCAAGTACCCCGGAATAAGGGTAGGCGTATTTGTTGGTATTTCAGTGGCAACCGGCTCTTCCGGCTCAAAGGTTGGCGTTGGCGGGAAATAGACGGGCGGGAAGTACAACACAGGAGTGGCGGATTCCGTCACTGTTGGCGGGAGTACTGTCGCTGTGGGTAATGGGATGGCAGTTTGTGTTTGAGCTTGCACGAGCATTGGTACAGCACGCAAGGTCTCTATAGAAGCGATCTGGGTCTGTGTACTCTGAAGAGCCTCCCTCGTCGCCTTAATTACATAAGGCTCATTGATTATTGTGGCTTCGGGCGTTCTCGCAAACATAGCCAATAGGATGCCAACAGGGTCAAGGGGCGAGTCTTCGTCAGAACCAGAATTAGGCCCGGGCAGAATTTGAGGCGCAGATATTTTATCCATGAACCAGTTGAAAGGATTCAACAATTCAGCGGGAAAAGATTCGCCAATCACTTGCTGAAAGGTTGCGCTTAAAGAATTTTGAGGCAAGGAACCAAAACCGTTGGTGGCGATCATGGTAATCGTCAACGCAAAGATGAAGAAGAAACGAAAAGCAGACCTGCGCTGCCTGCGAAGTGGTGCGGACTGGGGAACCGTCATAACGATCTTATTTAGAGTGCCAGAGAAAGCTCAGCGTTTTTTATGGCATTGGAAGCCAGCAGGAACAGACGAGTCTTTTCGGGGCCATAATCCAGCCGCTCAGTCACGTAAGCGCGGACTTCAATCGTGATATATCCAAAAGCAGCAGCCTCAACCACGATGGTCGGTTGATAGGTTGATTGCTTAAATTCAGGGGAAAAATCCTGAACGGCCTTCTCAATAGCGGATACTGCAAGGTTGAGATCCTGTGTGACGGGCAAAGGCACTTTTACAGATACAAGATGGCCAGGTTGGACGGAGTAATTGATGATCGTTCCATTGGTCACCTCGGAGTTGCGGATGAATATGCGGTCGCCATGTACGCTTTCCAAGGTTGTCATCATCAACGATATCGCAAAGACCTTTCCCTCATGCCCTGCGATAAAAACGACATCGCCAATTGCATAAGTCCTGGCAATGAACAGGCTGATGCCTGAAACCAAATCCCCGGCAATTCGTTCGGAGCCAATTGCGAAGGCGCCGGTTACAGCGGTGACAAGCACAACTACCAGCCCCGCTGCGCCGGTTGAGTCCAGGATCAATTTGATAGTCCATATCCCAATCCCAAGTGCAACCAGGCTGGCCACAAACTTGCTCCAACCCTTGCCCATCGGACGAGCCAACAAGCGATTCACGATCTGCGAAAGGAGGAATGCCAATAAGAATCCTCCAAAGCCGATCAATAATGCATTCAATAACGGTTTTAATATTGTTTCAAATCCTGCCCACATCCTTGTGCCTCCATGAAAATTTTTATGATTATACGCGCAGTGTTGTGGCGGAAGGTTTGCAACCAGTTTTCAACTTGGCGGCGTATTTTCATTGCTCAAAAAACATTCCTCCTGTATGATTTCGATCATGAATACCATCAAAGGAGATCGAATGAAATTTGAGACACTCGCAATCCACGCAGGGCAGGAACCTGACCCCAACAACGGCGCGGTGATGACGCCCGTCTATCTCACATCCACTTATATGCAGGATGGGATCGGCAGGCCGCGGCAGGGATATGAATATTCAAGAACTTTAAATCCGACGCGTAAGGCGCTTCAGGATTGTTTGGCGGAGTTGGAAAGTGGAAAGTGGGGCCTGGCTTTTGCTTCTGGCATGGCGGCAACCGATACGGTTTTGCGAATGCTTGCGCAAGGCGACCACGTTGTTGCAGGAAATGACGTGTATGGCGGAACTTTTCGCCTCTTTGATAAAGTGCTGCGCCGCTTCGGTCTGGACTTTACATTTGCCGACACAACCGATCCAGAGAATCTAGCTGAGGCCTTAACCCCGTCCACACGAATTGTATGGCTGGAGACTCCCACGAATCCATTATTGGCAATCACGGATATTCGCGCAGTTGCAGAGATGATAAAAAATCACTCGAGCAAACCATTGTTGGTAGTGGATAATACTTTTGCTACCCCTTATCTTCAACGCCCACTGGAACTGGGCGCGGATTTGGTCGTCCACTCGATGACCAAATATCTCGGCGGACACTCGGATGTAGTCGGCGGCGCAATTGTGGGCAAGGACAAAGAACTTGGCGAGAAACTGGCTTATTTACAAAATGCCATCGGCGGGATTCAAGGGCCAATGGACTCATTCCTCGTCTTGCGTGGAATCAAGACTCTCCCCATCCGCATGGATCGTCACGCGCAAAACGCGGAGAAGATCGTAGCTTTTCTCGAGAAGCAGAAAAATGTCAAACGGCTGATCTACCCATTTCACGAGAGCCATCCTCAGGTCCAGATAGCGAAGCGGCAGATGAAAAATGGCGGAGGTATGATCTCGTTTGTGATGAAGGACGGGAAGGATGCGGCTATCAAAGTGGCTGAGTCTACAAAAATATTTACGCTGGCAGAGTCACTAGGTGGAGTCGAATCTTTGATCGAAGTCCCTGCCGCAATGACGCATCTCTCGACCCAGGGCTCAAAACTGGAAGTTGACCCCGGACTTGTGAGGCTTTCGGTTGGCATCGAAAATGTGGATGATTTGATAGCCGATATTGAACAGGCTTTGAAATAAATAATATGGCTCACCCTGAAACTAATCTTTCGTGGGTGAGTTTGTTTTTAAGAGCAAAAGGGACGCGGATCAACGCAGAAAACGCGGATTCTTTTTTGAATCCGCGTTAATCCGCGCTCGTCCGCGTCCCACATTAAATTTGGGGGTAATTATGTTTCCAATCAACCTAATTGATCTGAGATTTCATTACTCGCAATGTAGAGGCATCACTTGCGGCGGCCACTGCAACGAGAGTCACATCATCATCCTGTTTGGAGCCGTCTTGATACGTTATTAATGTCTCAAGCAGGTTATCACAAACTTGTTGAGCGTTCATATTTGCAAAACCACTCAAGACATTTTTGATGCGTTCCAAACCAAATGGTTCACCCTTGGGGTCGCGGCAATCTGTCATACCATCTGTGTAGAGCAGAAGGGTTTCACCGGGGTTCAGTTGAACTGTCCGCTCGTCCAGTTTGATCGCATCCCAGAGGCCGAGCGCCATACCAGAGCTATGCGGTATCCGCTCCACGCTGCCATCTGTATGTAAGATCAGAGGCGGCTCGTGCCCAGCGCGGGCAAAGGAAAACACGCGAGTCTTTAGATCCAGTATCCCATACAACACAGTAACGAATTGAGTTGATTTTTGCAGCCGTGTAACATGCTTATTTACAAGCCTAAGCACCTCACCGGCAATCAAGCCATTATCAGCTTCGGCCATGATCAAGGCATGAGCGCGCGCCATGAACAAAGCAGACGGCACACCTTTGTCGGCCACATCACCAATCAAGACACCAACGCGGCCATCTTTAAGGGAAAAGACATCATAAAAATCACCGCCCACCTGACGGGCAGGCAGAATGCGGGCACCAAAACCAAATTCGTCAAAATCAGGCAGGTCATCGGGCAGAATGCTTAATTGAATATCTGCAGCAACTTGCAGTTCACGCTCGAGGCGTTCCTTTTCGATCAACTGCGCCTGCGCGGCTTTCAATTCATCGAATGCAATTTGCAATTGACGATTCTTCTCAGTCAGGTCGCGGAAAGTGGCGGTGTTGGTCGCATCCAATCGTTGGCTTAATACGCGCACCATCGAAATCGCAAGCTCGGGATGTTTTTTCGTAATATCAAGGAATTGGTCGCGGCTCATTGAAAGCAATGTGGATTGCCCTCTTGCGCGCACACTCGCGGTACGATGACCGCCGGGTACGATCAGGCTCATCTCGCCGAGATACTCCCCTTCATGCAGTACATTGAGCAGAAGTTCTTCCGGGGAATCTTCCGCCATGAGTACTTCCAACACACCTTTCAATACAACAAAAAGATGCTCGCCGGGGTCTCCCTCACGGAATAGGATCTCGTGGTCTTCCAATTCCCTTACATCCAATGTAGCAACCAAGGCATCCAATTCATGGGGAGGCAGGCCTGCAAATAAGGGGATTTTGGAAAGAAGGTTAAGGCTCATATCCAAACTACTTTTGGGTTAAATCCACTGTTTCTTTCCCGGCAAGTTTATCCTGAATTCGCTGCGTTACTAGGTCCAGGTCGCTGGAGCGGTTCACAAAATCAAGGTCATTGGTCTGGATGGTCAGAACAGGACAAAGGTCGAACGAGCCGAGCCACTCATCATAAAAGGAATCAAGCTGGGAAAGGTACTCAGGTGTAATCCCAGTTTCCATATTGCGTGCACGCCTGCGGATGCGATCCATCAATATCGTCACGGGCGCTTTGAGATAGATCAAAAGGTCAGGGCGAGGCAATCCATTTACGACCACATCAAATAGCCTGCGGTATGCGAGATAATCACGCTCACCCAAATTGCCCATGTGATGCAGTGCCCGCGCGAAGATGTGCGCATCTTCATAAATGCTTCGGTCAAGAATGGCGGAGCGGGCATCGCGGGCGGCTTCAAGGTATTGATCTGCACGATGACCTAAAAAGAATATCTGTAAATGGAAGGACCAGGCATGCATATCGCCGTAAAAATCTGAAAGATATGGGTTATCGGCCACAGACTCATAGCCCGTCCACCAGCCAAGGCGTGCGCCGATACGCTCGGTGAGAGTTGTCTTTCCCGCGCCGATATTCCCTGCCACCAATACCAAATGTTTCGCCATAATGATGAGTATTTTATCATGTATAATTTCAAGACAGGAGTTCCCCATCAATGAAGACATTGCACATCCATGACACCTCCGGCTGGACTATTTTCATCTTCGGTATCCTTGCGTTCCTGTTTGGGATCGTCGGATTGATCCGTCCTGAAATACTTTTATCCATCCTTGGCTTTGAAGTCATCGAACGGGCGCAGCGCGCCGCAAGTGATTACACCATTGTTTTTATGACAGCCTCTTCCATGGCTTCGTTTAACATTGGTATTTACTACATGCTTGCGGCCTTGAATGATGTTAAGATCTTCTACCGCTGGACGGTTCCCTTCCGCACAGTTACATTTATTGTCTTCACCACACTTGTGCTTACAAGCGTTGCTCCTCAAAATTTTTTGGGCGTGGGCATTTGGGAACTTGCCGGTGCCATCTCCACAGGCGTTGCGCTTTACATGGAAGCCCGCAAAAAACAAGTAGAGCCTGCAAAAGCCGCACTCACAAAGAAAAAGAAATAAGAGAGTCTCATGAAATCCAAGTGGATCGAATTTAACGGCAAGAAGATTTTCTATCAGGATTTTTCCAACAACTTCTTTAATGAAAAGGCTGTTATGGATGAGCTAAAAGAAGTACAGGTCGTTGTGCTCAGCCAGCCCGAAGATTCGGTATTGGTGCTTTCAAATTTTATCAACACTGAGATCACCATGAATCTCATGCCCCTGCTGAATGAAGCCTCAAGCAAAACCAAATCACACGTTCATAAAACAGCCGTGCTTGGCGTCACCGGTATCAAGCGCGCACTGGGTGACCTGCTCTCAAGAATTACAGGTCAGCCGCTCATGCATTTCAATAGTGAGACCGAGGCAAAAGCATGGCTGACAGAGGAGTAAAACCCGGTTAAATTAAAAGTTATGAAAACCAAAATCCTATCCATTGTTATGATCCTAATCCTGGGGGTAGTGCTTTTTTCATGCCGAATCAATAAGGCTGACCAAACCGACACAGTTGACATAAATGCAGTCCGCACGGAAGCAGTATCCACCTACGCCTCCTCCCTGACCGAGACCCTGTCAGCCATTCCCTCAGCCTCCCCTACGCGGACAGTTGTAACAGCCACCAACGACCCACTGATCACCGTCACAGTCGAGCCATCCGCCACATCTAATCCGTGCTACAACCTTTTGTGGATCGAGGATGTCACTATTCCAGATGGCACCCAAATGAAAGCAGGTGAAGTATTCACGAAGACCTGGCTTGTGCAAAACATCGGCGGATGCGCATGGAGGGCAGGTTTCACATTCCAACACGTAGGCGGTGAGCTTATGCGCGGAGAGACTGTCACGCTTACCGAAGCAATCCCGACCGGTGCAAAACGCGAAATATCTGTTCAACTGGTTGTCCCCAGTGGCATCAACGGACTCATCCAAAGCTCATGGCGCATGGCCGATGAGAACGGATATTTCTTCGGTGATACACTTTCTGTCAATATACTGGTTGGCAGTGTTCTCACTCCTTCGACAACTGCATCTCCATAACATAAGAATACGAAAATTTACTTCCTGCTCTTTCGGGGGCTAAGCCCCCCGAAAAGCCAAAGAAAAAACTCACCCTGAGGATATCCTCAGGGTGAGTTTTTGTATTAAATTATCAGTGCTGTTCTAAATCCCTGCATTGCTCAAGATTGCCATCATCTCCGAAAGCGCCATGGTTAGATTGGGATATTCAACCTTGAAATGGTCAATCGAATCCTGCAAGCGCTCGAGGAAAGAGTCGTCGGGCTGTGCGCCAGAATTTTCCAAAAGATTATTAATGTCTGTCGTAATGTCATCCAGCAGGTTACGTCCTTTCTCATCCAAAGTCCCAACGTGTCTCAGCTCATCCTGCAGTTGTTTAAGGAGTTCGCGAATCTTCTTGTCTTTCATAAGGAAACACTCCTTTCCACGTTCTGTAGTATCACTTTCTCACCTCTATTTTACATCGTTTTGATTTCTCCTGCACCGCGCGTTCTTGATGGGAAATGTTCTTCAAAGAGGCAAAAAATCCTTAGTTGAAATTAAGGATTTTTTATTAAAGTATGATGATAGTATGAATGTTGTAGGTTTTATATGGAGGATGGCTGGTAGAATGCAGCCTTATTAATTTTTTACTCTATGCGTATTTTAATAACTCGCCTTACGCAGTGTCATTCTGAGCGGAGCGAAGAATCTCGGATTTCAGAAGTAGAGACCCTTCGCTGTCGCTCAGGGAATCACTGCTAGGTGCGCAAGGTTACTTAATAAAAGAAAGGAAATCAAATGAAACTTAAAACCACTGTCTTGATAACAGCCTTGACGATCGCCGGGCTACTTGTAAGCGCGTGCGGTGGCGGTGAACCCGAGGCAACGCCGACATTGCCCCCGGACCAAATTCAAACCCTGGCCGTTGAAACTTTCGCAAGTGTGTTGACTCAGACCGCCCTTGCTATACCGACAAATACTCCTACGCTAGCTAATACGGCCACCCCGCTGGTAATTAACACACTGCCAGCGGTCACGCCATTTGGCGCAACCGTTGCCGCCGCAAACCCAGTCTCAGCCTGTTACACAATGACATTCCTGGCTGACATAGGTATTCAAGACGACGCAGTCATGGCGCCTGGAGAGACTTTTACAAAGACCTGGAAAGTAAAAAATACTGGAACCTGCGCATGGGATGCGGGCTTTAAGTTCGCGTTTACCACTGGAGACGCGATGAGCGGCGAAACTTATGTACTACCGCAAAGTGTACCGGTTAATTCAGAGATCGAGATCTCCGTAGATATGACCGCTCCAAACAAAAACGGCACCATCACCGGAAACTGGGATATGTCTACTGCTGGGGGGCAATTCTTTAATGACTCTGTTTATGTTCGGATCGTCGTGGGCGGGGCGGCGGCCACAAGTGAACCTTCTGCAACTCCGACTGAAACACCGGTTCCTTAATTCGCTAATTGGAAAAATTCAAAAAGTGAACGAGTACTCGTTCACTTTTTGATTCCATGAATTGAGAAATTTATCCTGAAGAAATATTCTCACTTCAATATTTCTTCATCAGCCTGATTAATTTCAGCGTAGATCTTTTTCACTTCTTCCTTCATTTCGGCTGTTGCGGTGGGAGTCATGGAAATGAATTTGACCATATCTTTTGCCTGCCGCAAAATATCTTTGATGGCGGCTATGTAGGAGAAATCGCGTTTGCCCATTCCTTCAGGGACGGATAAATCTCGGGCTTTTTGGATCAATTGTCGGGCGCGGATGATGCGTTCTGCGGCGGGGATGAGTTTTGCCATGTGATACTCCTTGTGAAGTGATTCTACTGTATTGCATCTGTAGTGCATCCAAAAATTGCGTATTGAATCTTGAAGTTAAGAGTTATACAATGATCTTGTACGGGCGGACAGGCAATTCATTTATTGGTTCAATTACTGGTGGTTCTTCAAATTTAATATGAAAGGAGATGGTAATCAATATTATTTTTGATCTGTCGTGTTTTTCTTCATTAATCCAAAGGAGGAACAAATGAAACCGATTAATCTTATGGTTTGTTTGGTGTTGATCCTTACTGTTATTATGCCGGCGTCTGTTGCAGGGGCCGATAATGGAGTGGATGATCTACGCGGACGGTGGGACGTGGAGTGGTCTTTCCTCGAATCGGGGGATTCTATGCCAGCTTTGATTCTGTATGTAAATGACATGCGCGCCAGTGTGACTTCTTCAAATACTTACTATGCAGCCGGGTGTATGCGCTCGCCCGACACCGATGCTTTTATGCCACTTTCATTGAAGGCGATCTACAACCTGGATCATTCCTATGAAGTCACCATTTACAGCACAGTTGTCCCAATGGAAGGAGATGGATGGCCATACTTGATCCGCCTTAAGGGCACAGTGATGGTCGGTGGGGAAAGCGTAAAGGACGATCAGGCGAATGGAACATTGGTAACTCAATTTGCAACAGGAGAATGGAGCGGCCTGCATCATGATCGCCGACAGACGAAATGTCCAAGTGTTCAGGATGCCGGGCTAGGCTTTGACGGGGGGTTGTATGCACATCGCGATCTAAATCCCAGCATGATGCGAGGTTGGACGCTTTACGAAGGCTACACGGTGATCGTCTCGTCTGGAATGTTGGTGGAGACTCCCGATGGTTCCCAGGTTGTCATACAGGAATATACGGATATCTTCAGCCCGGATGTTGATTTTGAAGGCCGCTTCCGCTATTTGAGTGATATTGATGGTCTGCCGCTAGCTGGTGGTACCTACCGATTCTCCTTGTTGGATATCTTTGGAGACCCAATACCCGGTACCGAATCTACTGATGTGTGGTATGGATGCAACCAAGGAGCGCCGGCCAACATCAGCAGCACATATACTTTCGAGGATAATATCCTTCTGAGTTGGGACTCTGTTTCGGATGTCCCCGGCGAATTTGAGCCAGGCAGTACACCGCAGGTCGGCTTTTATCAGATCGGCATTTCACCGTTCAATTGGCCGGGTGGAAGCGACTACGGTGCGAACGGCATTGCGAGTGTCAATCATGTGGTTCCATGGAACGCATTTGAGCCCGGCGCAGCGGGAATACCAGACGGATTTGATTTTGGCACAGCCCTCGGCCAATTACCAGATGGCGTATACCAAGTCAGCTTGTATGCATTTAGCGAAGCAAATCCACAGAGCCTGGGTTCAGGGCTTGAGTGTATGACCTTCGATTCATCTGAAAACGTGCGCATGACCAAGCAGGGAAGTGATCTTAATTTCCAGCATATTGGAACAGTTTCAGGCTTTGTGTACGATACCGAAGGCAATCCCCTTGGCGGCATTGGTGTGGATACGGAGCAAGGCGGCTACGGCACCTGCACAGACGGGAATGGATATTATGTTCTTCAAAGCATCCCGGAAGGACAAGTTAACATTGTTGCGGGTCGAGAATTTTGCGGAGAGCATCCATTTGAGGAACAGACCATTCCTGATGTTCAAGTGGGAGCGACGGAGGTAAATTTCCATCTAAATATTGAGATACCTCCACCAGAGTTCACGATCATTGCCCAACCAGACCATGAGTGGGTTTTCAGTTTCGGCTGGACAATTGACGATGAGATCACGATGTATCTTGATACGAATGCCGATCCTTTGGATGGATACGATGTGATGATGACCCAGTTCGCCATTCCAACCGAGTGGAACCCAAACATCGGGAAAGTCTGGTTTGATAATTGGGCACCATTCGATCTTGCTCAGGGCATGTATGTGATCGTTACAGATGGTTTGAACTCTGAGACCTTGCTCATTGAAGGACTCTCGGTTGATCAATTTGATGGGGACGCTGATACAGTATCAGGCACTGCACCTGCCGGGCGTGATGTGGGTGTTGGGGTACACCAACCCGGTGGAGATTTTTGGCTGGTGGTCACCACCGATACCAATGGATACTGGTTGGCCGATTTTGCAGGCCAGGGTGTGGATGGTTTGACTGTGTTTGATATCCATGCCATGATCTGGGATGAGGATGGTGATGCAACGCAAGCAAACTACAATTTTCCATAGGGTGCAAAATCCCTGATAAATTACAACAACTAAGAAGAGGGCCCGGCCATGATGGCCGGGCCCTAAGTTTTTATGTCCTTGCGAGGAGGGCGTATATTTTGCTTATTGAATATTGAGGTCGACAGTTATACAATGGAATTGACCGGGCGGGATTGAGATTCTTTTAGTGGTTGGAATGCCAGGCCGTTTTTCACTTTGAGCATGAAAGGAGGTGAAAAATCATGGCGAAACTTCACAAGATAATCAAGATCCACTCCCCTATTCGTAAAGTATTTGCCTTTATGAACGAGCCCCTTAACTTACCAGAGATTTGGCCCAGCATGATTGATGTAAAAAATGTGAAACCGAACCCGATCGGCGGCTACAATTTCGACTGGGTGTATAAAATGGGCGGTATGCGTTTTGACGGCGCATCTGAGACAACCGAACACGTGGAAAATAAACGCATAGTCACCAAAAGCATCAAAGGCATTGAAAGCAAATTCGAATGGGATTTTGAAGCTGTAAGCGATGAGACCCAATTAACATTGGAGATTGAGTATAAGGTTCCAGTTCCATTGGTTGGGAAAATCGCCGAAGCGATCCTGACAAAACAGAACGAACGCGAAGCGGATATCCTGCTTGAGAATTTGAAGAATAGAATGGAGATGGAGACGCCTATTGCTATATAACCCTTGCCCCGCCTGGCAAAAGTGACTGTCATTTTGAAAGTGACAGTCACTTTGCTTTGCAACACCGGCGTAGGAATATAATGATTGTATGAGCGGCGCGTATTTTTTATTTCATGGCAGATTAAAAGATTTCCTGCCTCAGTTTCAAAGAGAGCAGGAGATCATCGTTAATTTTCAAGGTCGGCAATCACTCAAGCATTTGGCTGAGTCGCTTGGAGTGCCGCACCCGGAGATCGGAAGGATTCAGGTCAACGGTCGGGATGAAGTGTTGGGCAGGATCACACAGGATGGAGATCGAGTCGATGTTTATCCTGTTGAAAATGGATGTCCCGTTGAGCCGCGCTTCCTGCTTGACTGTCACCTGGGGCGCCTGACCGCGCATTTGCGTATGCTGGGGTTTGACTGCATTTATCAAAACCATTTTGACGACTCGCTCATGGCTGAGATTGTTCAGCGCGAGGGGCGCATCCTGCTGACTCGCGACCGCCGATTGTTGATGCGAAAGATCATTTTGCATGGCTACTGCCTGCGCTCGCTCATGCCGCTTGAGCAAGTTGCTGAAGTGATTCAACGCTTTGATTTAAAAAATAAGGTTCGGCCCTTTCATCGCTGCCTGCGATGCAATCATCAGCTTGAGTCTGTTGAGAAAAAAGTGATCATTGAGCGCCTCCAGCCATTGACCAAAAAGTATTTTGACCAATTCCATATCTGCCCCGCCTGCAGACAAATCTACTGGAAAGGTTCGCATTACGAAAGGATGCAAAGTTTGATCGAGCAGATTGCAAAAAGCGGGCCGAGGTAAGCGGCCCGCTCAAAAACACCGTGTCGCTCTGAGGGAGCGTTCTTCGTGACCGACACTTGCGCCGCACGCCAGTGCAGGTGAGAGTCTCGTACTTTCGAGAGGCGAGACCCTCACCGCACTGCATCCGCAACGCGGTGCATGTGTCGCTGCCGCTCAGGGTGACACAATTGAGATGAGTACTAGGTGTTATTTCTATCTTGAAAAAAAGCGCCCAATTAAAAACCCGATGCCCGTGGTAATGCCCCAGATCACGGCGCTAAAGAGCACAACACCAATTGGCCCCAACAATCCGCCTCCGATCATCCCAAACATGGCGAATGGTGTTGCCAACAAGAAGGCTATCACTACGATCCATTTCATTACATTGGTCTTACTGCCCCGCAACAAGGCAACCAGGATCAAACCACCCACTGCCCCTGCCAGGAAGAATACAATGTAATCGAGAAGGGAACTTTCCTGGTTGAATCTTCCAAACCTAAAATAGAAGATGGCTACCTGCAAAACGGGCATGAGCAAGCCGATCAATGCTGCCCACCAATAAGAAGTCTTTTTATTTTCCATAATTTGCTCCTATAAGATATTCTGGCATTATACCGATAAGCAAAAACTTGGGCAATTTTCCAAAGCCAATCAATTAATTCAATGCAGAAATGACCGCAGGGGATTTCGTCCATACCCACATCAGGTGTTCACCAACTATGGAAATTCGGTCAAACATAATAGCATCTTCCAGGTGAAGCGCCTGACGCCATTGGTCTTCCAGATAACCAGCATCACAGCCTGCAAAATATACAAATTGAAGTTGATCTCCAACGAGATTTTGCGGCACGTCGGTGGGCCCATATTCACGGTAAGGCATCATGGAAAAAGTTAAATTGCCAGGTGATCTTCCACCATGCGATGCAATGAAGATAAATCGTCCGTTTTGGATGGCATTATTGAAATTAGCATCGGTAAGAGGCAAAACACTCACACCTTCATCTCCGTATTTATTCATACCTGCCAGAACCAAAGGATAGAATGCCATTGTGACAGCCCAACTCGGCGGAGTATACGCCTCATACAAACCTTGCACTGGAATATAACCGCCGACTGTATAAAGGATATACACGTCAGCTTCTTCGGGTTGGGTTCTGGTAATTTGCGCAGAGTGAATACCAATCCCAATCGTTATCACGAAAGCCAAATAAGAGGCAAGGGATGAATACACAGTAATGGTGACTGCCGATTTCATGGAGGCGATATTCGAGACCAAAGGCAACCGCCACGTGCGTCCCATTAATGCCCCGAACAAGCTTACAAACCAGCCAATATTCCATACTGAATTGACAATCAACAGTACAATGGTCAGCAAGACCGACCATACAAAAAACCAATTTATTGTCATCCCCGCTTGGGATGAAGTTTGCAAGCCTGCGCCAAAAATCTTGTACAAAATAATTTCTGCCACAATTTGGGTCACAATAACACAGATCGCGATAAAAGTGAGAGCAAGGCTGTACAACAAATGATGATTGAGCAGGCGGTCCTTCCTATAGACTGCGCCGAAGAACCAGATGAGAGGGGCAAGCCCAAAATAACAGGCCGCGCTCAGGAGGCGACTTTTTATCTCTTGTGCACCCGTTCCAGGTGTTGGCTGAAGCGATTCATTGGCAGATGATGAATATTTCATGTACATTTTCCCTTTTGCAAGTCTTTAGTTCAATCCGCGAATAACTCCAGCTGATTTGAACCATACCCAAAGCATGTGTTCATCCACATAAGACAGACGGTTAAACATCACCACATTATCGAGGCCGAGCGCCTGCCGCCATTCGGATTCGAGGTCACCTGTCCAACAGCCTGCAAAGTAGGCAAATTGAAGCTGCTCCCCTACAAGGCTTTGCTTAACATCTGAAGGTTTGTATTCCCTGTATGGCATACCCGAGATCGTAAAGGCTCCAGATGACATGCCCCCATGAGAAGCCACAAAGATAAAACGTCCATTTTGAATCGCTTCGTTGAATGACTCTTCAGAGAGCGGCAAAACGCTTACACCTTGATCTCCAAATTTATCCATGCCTGCTTTTATAAGCGGATAAAAAGCCAAGGTCACTGACCAGCGCGGGGGCGTAAACGTTTCATAAAGACCGGGAGCAGGGATATATCCCCCGACTGTATAGAGAACGTACACATCTGCCTTCTCCGGCATTGCCTGTGTAATGTACGCTGAATGGATGCCAAGGCCGACCAAAAATAGAACCGCGCCTTCGACAAGCAGGGACCAGTAAACCGCAAGCCTCAATGCATGAAATTTGGTAGCGATCAACGAAATGATCGCAATCTGCGGAGTGCGCCCGCGCCATGCACCCAGTACGCTTTTTGCCCATGTAACCCCCCACAACAAGATAATAAGAAAGGATCCTAAAGTACAAACCAAACTCAGAATCGCCATGAACAGTATCTGCGAATCATATTCTGCCATCGTCGGATTCCAAAGGCCCACCACGATCCAATATTGAATGCGAGTGGTAACCAAATCAAATATTAGGGCGCAAAATACTGTAAACGAAAATGCCAGGCTGTATAGGAGATGATGATTCAGCAGGCGGTTTTGCTGGCGGATAACGCCGGAAAACCACAGGAATGGGGCCAGGCCAAAATAACAAGCTACGCTCAGGATTCTATTTTTTCTTTCCAATCCTTTAATATGTGAAAGCGGATGTGTATCGAACTTAACACTATGGGCTATGGACGAAGTCTGCGATGCGGAACTTGCGTTTGCGGTGTACTTCATGGGTTCTCCCTTCTTCATAACAAGCATACTGGATTCTCGATTTTCATGCAATCTACTTTCAACCTACAGATACCCAACAATTCCAACTGGTTTAAACCAAATATGGATCTCAAATCAGGCGATAACCACGTGATTTCGCCCCTCGTTCTTGGCGCGATAAAGGGCAGTGTCTGCCCGCTTCAATACTTGATTCAATTCATTATCCGTGATCATACAAGCGGAAACACCGATGGACACCTTCATATGCAAAGGCCCTTCCTCCAGGAAGACCGGGGTTCGGTCGATCACCCTACGGATGCGGTCTGCGATCATAAACGCCTGATTCTGATCCACGTTCAACAGCATGATAAAAAACTCATCCCCACCGAAGCGGGCCACCAGATCCAGGGAGCGAAGTTGTTCCTTAAATATTATTGCAAGATGAAGCAGCACAGCATCCCCCACATCGTGTCCGTTCTTATCATTGATGGTCTTGAAATCATCAATATCCACCACGAGAAACGAGAGATTGTGACCAAATCGTTTCGCACGCTCGATCTCAACCTCGGCGCATTCAAGGAAATGGCGGCGATTGGAGGCGCCAGTAAGAGGATCGGTATTGGCAATCCACGTCAGTTCCTGCCGCGCATCTTCAAGTTCCAGCTCGAGGCGAGTGCTGTTGAGAAAGAAGGCGAAATGAGCCCAGGCAATGACGGTAACCAAAAAGACCAATGCATACCAAAAAAGATATTGATCGGCAAAGATATCCAGCGGTTGGGCCATCCCAATGGTATGAACCCCGCGCAGAAATGAGCCCAATAGAGATACCATGAATACAGCAGCGGCACTTCTAGCCGTGTTACGCAAACGCAGCGGCGCGTGCCTCCACAGAACAAGAACACAACGCAGATTGAAATACACAGAGGCCGTTGAAGCAAGGATGATACGCGCGTTCGTATCAGGGGAAAGATAGGTGTAACAGACCTGCAAAACAACGTACAGGCCAAAAGCTGCGTAACTCCATATATCAAGATGGTTGCGCTCAAAAAATAACTGGAGGCCCTCGTAAATCAACACCAGGCTGTAGATAATAAGGATGTTGCCTATGACAATGGAGAGAAAATCTGGGATGAACCCCCGCAGGTCAATCAACAAGAAGCCAGTGCCCAGGAGGATATTCGATGCCACCCAACGCGCAAAGTCAGGATAGACCCGCCTGGCAGCCCAATAGGCAGCCATGACCACACCCAAAGCCATGGGAATCACCGCAGAGATCAACCCCATAGTGCGCATGTCAAACATTCCTTTAACCTCTAAAAAAGAACGAAGGTGGGCGATGACAGATTTTCTTCAAATAAGCTCCCTGAACTGTCAGATTTGATTTTGCCGATTATAACCTCTAAGTTTGTATCAATCACATTGAATACGCGGATAGAAGCGAAAGTCCTGATATATTTAATTGAAGCCCGCACCGTCTCCAATCACTTGGTGTTATCGCTTTCATTATGTTTGTCTTCACATTTGAAATTCATAAAAGGATGATGTCATGATCTCACCGCTATCCCGTACCTTAATTCGTATTCTTGCTGTTTTATATGCCGTGCTCGGTGTAATTCTCTTCGTAGCACCAACCTGGTCGGCAGCCAATTTCTCATGGAAGATATCTCCCTTCGTGGCAATGACCATGGGAGGTTGGAGTCTGGGCAATGCCTTCACAGCCTGGGAGACAGGCCGCATAGGTCGCTGGTCACTGGTCTATGCCAACGTGGTCTATTTATCGATGTTTGGTGCGTTGGAAGCGGCAGTGCTTATCTTATTTCGAGATAAACTGATATTAAATGTCCCAATGGCCTGGCCCTATTTGCTGGCGCTGGCTTTGAACGTACTCGTCGTTGTTTTATTAACAATCGAATGGCTACGCACAAAGCCTGAGATTTCCAAAGAAGGCTCCGAGGTCCCGGCATGGACGCGCTGGCTGATGGGCCTGTTCGTTTTGTTCGTCGGCTTCCTCGCAATCTATGGCTGGGTCTCCGGCGCAGATGGTCATGGAACCGATGCCAGCATTTTTCCTGAAGTTCTTTCCATGTTCACCTTGCGCGCGTTTGCTTCATTCTATGCAGCACTCGCATCAGCCGTCGTCCCGTTGATTTGGGCTAAAGGAAGTTCTGCCGTAGTCACCCTCGGACGTGCTGGCATGTCATTCATCATCGTAATTACCATTGCCGCGCTGGTTAACTTGAATAAGTTTAACTTCCTAGAACATCCCGGACAATTAGTTTATTTGGGCGCATACGTGAGCGCCTTCTTTGTTTTGAGTGGGCTATTTTTATATCAACGTCGTCAGAGCAATACTACGGCTTGAAATGTGGAATCAGGAAAACCAATGAATGAAACTTCGTTATCCAAAGGCATGAAATTGCTCTGGGGTCTGATGATCTTCCAGGCTCTCGGCGTTGTCATCTCCCTGCTGCTCTTTCCCGCACAGACAGAATCGTTTTTCTTCTGGAAGATCTCGCCGCCCATCAATGCCATGTTATTGGGCGTACTGTATTCATCTACGGTGATCTTTGGCGCCCAAGCTGTGCTGCGCGGGCGTTGGGAAACAGCCCGTTACCTCGTGCCCATGCTAACATATTCATCCACCATGTTGACCATCGTCACATTGGTGCACATCGACAAATTCGTCCCGGGCATCAAACTTAATTCGTGGCTCGCATCCTATATCCTCGCACCCATTGCACTGAATTGGTTTTATTGGCGCAATCAAAAAAACGGAGGAATATGGGAAGTGACAGGGACGACTGTATTGCCTGCCACGCGCCTGCTAGCGTTGACTCTCGGCGGGCTGATGCTGACCCTGAGCCTGACCGCGCTTCTTTTCCCTGACCTGTTTACTGCCTCTGCACCCTGGCCTATGTCTCCGTTGATAGTGCGCGCCTTCGCATCGATATGGGGCGCATTCAGCATGGGGCCATTATGGTTCGCCCGTGAAAAGGATTGGAATCGCCTCTACCCTATCGCAGACATGTTGACATTGATGCCAATATTCTGGCTATTGATCATTGCCTTCTATCCACATGACCCAGCAATTACTATTTCAGGTGCATGGCCTATGCTAACCTTTCTGGGAACTGTGCTCATCGGCGGCCTAGCCTTACGCGGATTACAAATAAAAAGATAGCTTTACGATTAATTTCCGTCATGGAGGAGAAATTACCAGCCACCAGCCTGACCCGCCGGGGTCATCATTATTTTGCCAGGCATTCCAAAGCCCGGTATCGCCGTCCCAATCTGCTGATTCAAATGTCCCTGTGAGTGGATCGTTATAGTGGACGACAATTGCATTTTCCCTGTTTGGGTCAACTGAGATGCCCGTCACCACCACAAAATGAGCCTCCGATTGAGAGTCATTAAAATTGGAAAAGACGTCGATAACGACAGGTTCTCCCCTCCGCAATTTTTGGGTCAGGAGAGTCAATCCCTGGCCAGAAGTGATCGCAACTCCTGTTGAAACATCATCTGCATAATACTTTGCGATCTTTACCATATCTGCTGGACTAGTGAAAGGCGGAAGGTCTTCGGTGTAATATCCATTAGACGCAGCGTAATCGATCACTGCCTGTTCACTAATTGGTGTTTGTGGGTATGCATAGTTATAGACCATCGTAATAACCGCTTCACCGCAAGAGGTGCTCTTTGATTGACGAACCATGTCAACCTGTAAAATCAAAGGCTCCTGCTGAAGCTGCGAGACAGAGTATGACGAAGACATTTGACTAAAGCCTATATAAACAAGACTTCCAGCAAAGATCAAACTGAAAATTCTCCAACTACCTGCGACTGATTTATTATTTGTTTTCATGAGTTTCACTATGCTATTTTGACACGTCGGTGCATGGCTGCCTTACGTAATTCATCTCAACTTACCCAGCCAGATCAATAAATTTATGATGAGAGTCTCTTTAGACTTGGGTTAATTAAATCGCAGGGTTTATAAAAACACACATCAGGTGAACAGATTTGGACGTACAATATGGACATGAAAACTGGCTGGATACATATTGATGAATGGAGAATCCTATGAGACCCATAAAATCCACATCTCGTTTTACACATTTCGCAAAATGGACTTCGCGCATTACAGGCCGCCCAATCACCTTTGTAGCCGCTTTTTTGATCATTGTGATCTGGGCACTGACGGGGCCGATCTTTAATTACAGCGATACCTGGCAGCTTGTGATCAATACCAGCACCACCATCGTCACTTTTTTGATGGTCTTCCTGATCCAGAATACGCAGAATCGCGATTCAGAAGCGATCCATATCAAACTGGATGAATTGATCCGCTCGATTGAGGGGGCGCATAATGCACTTCTCGACCTGGAAGAACTCGAACAGGATGACCTGGACCGCATCCGCGATGGCTATGAACTGCTGGCCGAACGCGCGCGCCAGGAATTGCGAAATAAAAAACTGAATATGGGCACTCCTGAATTAATAGGTGAAAAGAAACCCAGCAAGAGAGTTGGAAAACGCAGGGTCAATAAATGAAAGTTATAATCAATTCAATTGTCGGCTTATGGTGATCGTTGATTAAACATATCCTTCACCAATTGTTGAGCCGAATATCTAAAGGAGAAATCGAATGGGACTTTTTGGCTTTGGCAAGAAACCTGATAAGAACGTGCCTGTACTTTCAGTGGATGAAGTGAGACAGCGTTTGCTCATGCTAAACCGTGAAACCGCCCCCTATCAGATCATCGATGGCGCATCCGAAAAAGTGGACTTGATCGCCGAGTGGAAGATCGTGGATGCTAAATGGTATGAGATCTTCGCGAAGGCGAATCTGACAAAGGTCTTCCGCATTTACATGAAATTTGATGCAGCAAAGCATGAGGTGCGCGGCAAGGATGAGGAATTTACTGTTGAATGGCGCGCAGGCGTGCCGTCGCTTTCGTTCTCCGCTTCAAAATTCCAGGGACAAATGACCTCGGTCGAGTTTGGCGCGGCATACGCCTTTACTGAAGAGTTGAAGCCCGGGCAGGTCTACAACTATCGCTTTAGTACCAATGAGATCAAAAAGCCAATCCAGGATGCGGTGGCCGCTTGCGGATGGGGTTATAAAGGTGTGGCCTTCGGAAAACTCTAAACTGTCACTGTTCAGCAAACTTCCCCAGTTGATTCCACGGTTGTCTTCAACATTTTCTCCACCACTTCGAAGTCAATTTTCTCTGGCTTGGAATAACGGATAGCACCCTTGCCGATGCTCACGCCTTTTACCTTCAGCAAATCTTTATGAGCATTCATCACACCTGTGCGCAGGATGTAGAGGCCGATGAAATTCTTCTGGCTGGCAAAACCGCGGTGAGGCATAGCTTGCGCAATTGTACAAGTGCTGCCTTCCACTCGGCTGGAACCTGCTCCAGATAAGCTGTTACATCTTTAGCCTGGCTTTGCATGGAAATTTGCCTCTTATCTTCGTCAATCTTAATTCAAGAGCGCAGACGTAATATCAGGGATGCCAGAATGGCGTTGATGGAAACTATCACCGCAAACATTATGACCCCGGACATATCCCCGAAAAAGTAAGTCGCATCGCCATAATGCGAACCCATATAAGCGATTAGATTGATAATATGCAGGATCACAACGATGGCGAACGCAATCCAACCATCAATGATCCATAAGAAGGCGGCACCCAATGTAATGACTGGAATGATAATTGTGGTGTTGAACTGGGAAATGTTTTCGAAAGTATTCGTTAGCAAGACAGATGAAAGTACGAGCCAAAACAAACCGACCACTGCCAGCACAGCCCAAGCTTGATTATGCTTTGGGTTAGATTTCAAGGCCTTGGATGACGTTGCCCGTGTTTTTGCGGGTTTGCGATTAATGAGAACAACAAGAACAGTTGCAACGGCGCTTATCAGGGCGGCAATAATTGTTTCCATTGGCTTCTCCTCAAATCATCGTTCAATTCATGGCAGGAATAATGAAGGATGATAACTATATCACTTCCTAACATTTGGTTCCGCTTTGCGTGAGAACAATCCATAAAGCCCGATCAGGAATATGGACAGGCCGATCCCAAAGAGGATAAGGATGCTTCTATATTTGGACCAAAAATTGTTCATCTGGGCCCACTCAACATCCAGCGGATCGTAAAGCACCTCGACCTGCTGACCAATTTCAAAGGCGGGGGCTGAAGCGCACACATCCCCGTAATACAAAACAGTCTGGCCATCCATTCTGGTGAATACAAAGATCGGACAATAAGATTCTCTGTCGCCGTTCCTGCGTACCTGATAATCGGTGACGATGCCTGTTGTTGATACGGCGCGGCTGAGAAAATCCATTTCGCGCATATAGGAATAAACTGCCAGGGCCAAAAGGACTGCGCCGATACCAGTGACTATGAATAAGAAGCGTCTCATGGGAGTTCCTTGTAATTGGAGTGTACCAAATAATACACCCCCACCGCCCTTGCGGGCACCTACCCTAAAGGGTACGATGTCCCCCAAATGCGACGAACTTCAGTCGCATTTGGGGGAGGACGGGGAATTACATATTGCAATCAACGAAAGTTTTTGTATACTGATTAAAGTGTGCCCTATTCGCCAAAGGAGGATCGCATGTATCTGGAAGAACTACTTGAAGTTGCAATCGGTTTGATCTTTGTCTGGCTGGTCATTAGCATGGCAACCATGCAGGCGCAGGAGGTGATTGCCAGCTTTAGCAAGAAACGCGCCAAGGACCTGACCATATCCATTCGCAATATGATCGAGAGCAAGGCCCTCTTTGACAGCTTCTATGATCACCCCCTGATAAGGAACCTAAAGGAGCCAGCTACGGGATGGTGGGATCGGCTATTACGCAAGCTTGGATTCGATATCCCGCTTTTCGACAACCCTCCCTACATTCCATCAGAGACCTTTGCGACGGTGCTTTTCGATGTTGTCACCAATGCAGGGACACCAACCTCTTCCCTCAAAGGTAAATTTTCTGCTTTGCGCAGGGAAGTTGCGAAACTCAGCGCCGATGAGCAGGAGAAAGCAAGGGTACATCTTGTTCATATTGGCAATTTAGCCCAGGCATTGGCAGGGGCCACACTGGCAGAATCCAAGACTCAAATAAGCGCAGAGATCAATTCTCGGTTATCAGAACTGGGAAAAATTTCATCGAATAAGGAAACCCCATTGGCGGCCCTCGCCACGGAGCTGGTTGAGGCTCTCAGTAAAGATACAGAAAAGGTTGCCGATCTTTTATCTGGTGTAGAACCATTTCTGGAGCAAATCAGAAAAGGGGCCATCAACAGTGGGACAACCGGGCTTGCCAATGCGATCAACAGCTTACTAGCAGGTGCGGAAGAATATGCTACCGATGCGGATAAGGCGCTGGCTATCGGACGCAAAAATGTTGAAGCCTGGTTCGATAACAGCATGGACCGATTGAGCAGTTGGTACAAGCGTTGGGCCCAGGCCTGGACCTTCTTTATTGGGCTTGTGCTTGCCTGTACATTGAACGTTGATTCAATCGGGCTGGCAAACCACTTATGGCGCGAGCCAGCAGTCAGACAGGTGCTGGCAGCGAACGCCACTAAATTTGTTTCCGTGAATCCAAATGTCTCCACAGATGGTGAAACGACTTTGCCAGATGTTGTAAAGGACTTGCAGGAAAAATTCGTCACCCTGGGTTTGCCAGTTGGATGGATCTATGAAACTCACCCCATACTAACTGATGATAGTAGCGGGGAATTCAAGATAGACCCCACCAGCGGACTGCGGCTCTGCCCGCACCCTGAGACTTTTGAAACTTACGTCAGCGAGGGCAACCAGCCCTATAGAATAGTGGGCAAAGACTGCGTTCTGTATAGCAACCTTCCAACCACAACGGGAGAATGGACATTAAAGCTATTGGGCATTTTTCTGACTGCGATAGCCGCCATGCAGGGAGCGCCGATCTGGTTTGATCTATTAAAGAAATTGATCAACGTGCGGAACACGGGCATCAACCCAGCGGACAAGCCGAAGGCGGGTAGTGATAAGGAAAGATAAAGTAAATGAAGCAAGACTCCTGAGAGTTGATTGGGGGTCTTGCTTTTTCAACCACCGGGGGCTTGTCTATTATTCCGCCAGCGGTAAAACAGATACACATTCACACCAATCGCAGCGAGGAGTGTAAATATCGTAAGTATGATCGTTTCGTTCCAAAGATCCCACCACGAATTGATCTCTGCAGTTTCAGGGTTGGCGGGGTGATAACGCATCTCTACTTGTTTGCCGACAGGGAAGCGGAGATATCGATCCCACCAGCGATAACGATTCTGGCTTTGGACGGTATAAGTCTGGCCGTCTACTTGAAATTCCACAACGGGAATAAAATCAGAGTCGGCAGAGACTTGATCCTCCAGCAAACGGACTACAGTACCTGTGGTGACTTCGCCGTTTACGCTCAAGGTATAACTCCGCCAGCCCAGCCAGGCCGCGAGCGCAGCCAGCAGAAGCCACGCCAGATTCAAAGCGAGGAACCATCCCAACCAATTAAGCTTTCCAGATGTACCATTATTTTCTGACATAAAAATATCCTCTAAAGTAATTTTTAACCATTCTACATTTCCACCCTAACTTCACAATCCCCCAAGTGGACTCTCACCCTCATCCCGCCGAAGGTTCCACCATTTGAAGAGCAAAATGGGGGAAGGAGAATGTGCTGTGTTTCTGAAAACTATAATTTTTGCCCAACGTTAAGTTATTTCTTTCCTATTGTCGCTCTTAGTTTTTGACAATAGGAAAGGCACGATGAGAGCATTCAGAAATAGGACGAATCACGACGGCAAAAAAGGATAAATAGTACTCCCAGGAGAAAGGGACAAAAGCTACAATGCAATCGTTGAGTCAAGTCCTTTCTGAGGTAAACGGATGCATATAGAGTCAGATTCCAGTACGATCCTGGTTGTCGCAGATGAACCTGCCAAAGCCGCCCGCCTGACGCCAGCACTATCCGCTGAGGGATATCGAATTGAGACCGTTCTTTCTTTCTCACTTCCCCTGCCGCACCTGGATGTTAAACCAGACCTGGGCATTATTTGGTTTCCGTATGCATCTCCCGCGGCGCTCCCAGAGTTGGAGAGCATCATTCAGGCCATTCAGGCATTGGGTCGGGCAGATCCGTTGCCCGTGCTATTGATCATCGATCAGGACGGAACGCGTTGGGTCGAGCCAAGTTTTCGATTAGGCATCACCGATATATTGACCCGCCCAATACATCCATTGGTATTACGCCAGCGTGTGCGGCTTTTGCTCAAGGCCCGCCAGACAGAGGAGCTTAACGAACAACTGAAGCGCAGGGTGGAAAATCAGGAACGTCAACGGATGATCAACGCTCTAGATTCAGCTTTGCAAATGTTCCGAACGGATATGCCGCCTGCATCTGATGCGAGGGTTACCGACATATCCAATACATTCTCTCCCTTTTCGATTCATCCGCACCTTCAATTTGACCCTGAACAACATTGCCTGATCTCCAGCTTGGGGGGTTCAGCAGATTGCAGGAAAATAGAATTGACGGCTGATCAATCCTCCATTTTGCTCTATATGGTCTGCCATCCGTATCGAGCCTTGAGCAACCGCGAGATCGCCCGTGCTGCGCTTGGATATGAACACCTGGACGAAATTCAATCACGAGGTATCGTGCGCCCGCACATCCTGCGCCTGAGGCGTAAGCTGGAGGCTGATTCAAGCCAGCCATCATTCCTGCGCACAATACGCGGTGCAGGCTATCTCTTTTCCCCCCACTAAATGTTGACTATTGCAATCGAACTGCCGAGGAGTTGAAATCTCGTTCATCCCTCCAACAGATATGATAGGGATGTTCGTAATCCTTTCTTTTCGGAGGCAAGTATGTTCGATACTGGCAACACCGGTTTTATGTTGGTCGCGACCAGCCTGGTGATGTTAATGACACCCGGGTTGGCTTTTTTCTATGGCGGTTTGGTGGGACGAAAAAACGTTCTCTCCATCATGATCCAGAGTTTTGTATCCATGGGCTGGACCACCCTGCTGTGGTGGCTGGTTGGCTATTCATTGGTCTTCAGCGGTGGAGCTGGCAGCGTCATTGGCAACCTTGACCATGCCTTCCTACGTGGTATCTCGCCCACTGATGCGCTTTCAGCCAACAACAATATTCCACTGTTGGTCTTCATCGCCTACCAAATGATGTTTGCCATCATCACCCCGGCCTTGATCACGGGTGCATTCGCCAACCGCGTGCGCTTCGTCCCCTATATGATTTTCCTGACGCTGTGGATGTTGTTCGTTTATTTCCCCATCGCCCACATGGTTTGGGGTGGCGGATTGTTTGCAACCTGGGGGGTGCTCGACTTCGCCGGTGGGACAGCCGTGCACACCACAGCCGGTTTCGCAGCTCTGGCTTCAGTCTTATTTGTTGGAAAACGCAAAGTGATGGATCGTGGTCCGCACAGCATCCCACTAGTTGCGCTTGGCACAGGCTTGCTCTGGTTTGGCTGGTACGGTTTCAATGCTGGCTCACAACTGCGCGTTGACGAAATTACAGCTACGGCATTCCTAAATACCGATATTGCCGCTTCCATCGCCGGGCTTACCTGGCTATTCATCGCATGGTTTATAGAAAAGAAACCCAAGTTTGTCGGCCTATTGACCGGGGCTGTTGCCGGCCTGGTCGCCATCACCCCGGCGGCAGGGTACGTCAGCCTTTCGGGAGCCATTATCATTGGCATTATGGCTGGTGGTGTTTGTTACCTGGCTGTCACGCTCAAGAACCGTATGCACCTTGATGACGCTTTGGATGTGTGGGGTGTTCACGGAGTCGGCGGAGTGCTGGGCTGTATTGCTACCGGTCTTTTGGCTACAAAAGTATGGAATCCAGCCGGCGCAGACGGCTTGTTCTTCGGAGGCACAACCTTCTTCCTGGTTGAAACGCTCAGTGTGATCATTACCGCTGCATACGCTTTTAGTTTCAGCTATGCCGCGCTATGGCTGATCGACAAAGCTATCAAAGTTAAAGTGACAGAAGCTGAGGAACTGGAAGGTCTTGACGAAGCCCTGCACGGTGAAACCGCTTATGAAATGATTTAATATTTGCAGTACTAGTATTAAACATCCCGTCCGTTCTCACTAGCGGACGGGATGTTTCTTGTTATATGATTTCACCCCCATCCCGGCCTTCCCCCATTTGAAGAGCAAAATGGGGGAAGGGGAATGTACTGTCCATATGAGAATTTTAATTTCTACCCATCGCCACGTTATTCCTCCCCCAAAATTGGTTTTTGATTTTGGGGGAGGTGTCCGAAGGACGGGGGTCGCCTTGAATCAATTCGCACGCGCATAACGGTACGTATCCTTAATATGGGCATCCAAATATTTGCCATGTGACCTGGCTTCCATCAGCGCGATATACTCGCCTTTAGGTACATCAAAATACTGATAGATTGACCCGTCTTTGAACTCGACTTCCAATAGCATTTGAGAGGCGCTGTATCCAATTGAGATGATGTGACTGGAACGTACAGATTGTCTTTGCATGTTTTTATCCCTTGGTATGTTGAAGAAATTTCTAGAGACTGCTAGAAAGGAATGATGTTGAAGAGCAGCAACAGCGCGACCACGATCAGTCCCCCAACCGTCAGCCAGAAACGCACGGGGCTTTTCTTACGGTCCACCACGAACGTGTTGTTGTAGTCGTCACCCGAGGTGACGCGGCCCCGATAAATCAAGAAGCCTGAATACAACAAGAGGACGACTCCCAGAATGGTTTGCCAGGTAAACATGATTTGCACTCCTTTTCTAAAGCGGGGGGACTCACGACCTTACAAATTTTACACCTTTTCGCCGAACCAGATTCGGGCCTTAACCGATTACGGAAACTAAGCCTTCGATTTGACCAAAATTTCCCGTGGCGCATTTGCCCGCAGGATGCATCGCAAACATGACTGTCACCTGGCTCTCCCGTGTTATATTCAGGCACGATAAAAGTCACTCATAAAAATACAAAGGATGATATGGGATGCGATACAGATTTCGATTTATTACCAATGACGAAGAAATTGCAGAGTTTGAAACCGATGCCAATCCGCCAGGCATCGGCGATGAAGTGGTGATCGGCCCAAAGATGATCGCTGCAGACAAGGTCGCCTTAAGTCATAATACATTTGTGGTCAATAATCTTTTACATGTATTCAATGAGCAGACATCGACGCTGGTTGAAATTTCGCTTGAAGTATTGGATTGATCTGTTCTATCCATCAAGACCTGACAGGTTTCCACAAAGCCGCAATTGACATGGATCACTACCCGCGCATAAGACCTGACAGGCCGAGGTCACAAGAAAACCTGTCAGGTCTGCCAAAGCCATAAGTGACAGTCACCTCGCCTAAGCCAATCCCACAAGCCGACTCTCCGTCTCATTAACAAACCAGCCCTCTCCAAATAGGAGAGGGCTGGAAGAACTATTTGCAGCAGGCAACTGAAGTTATTCTACAATATGGGTTCCGTTGCCTTTGATGGCTTTTTTGCCAGCTTCCGCGGCCTGAGCAACATTATCCAACTGTCTGACGAGCAGATCCTGTCCCTTATGCCCTAGGTCCTGGGCTTTCATCTGCACCTCAGTTTTGATCTGGTCGGCTTTGGATTTGACCTGCGTCACTGTATCCTTCACCTTGGTGGCAGTCCGGTCACGAAATTTCAGCATTCCGTCCTGAAGTTCGGCGCGGGTCTTTTCTCCGGGTTGCGGAGCAAATAGCAGCACCGTTAAGGCACCTACCAGGCTCCCAATTACCAGCCCGATGAGGGTGGACATCGTACGACCCGACGATTTTTGACGTTCAAATTCCTGATTTGTAGTATTCATATTTTCCTCTTTCCAGGCAGTTCTGAGGGAACGGCCTAAACAAAAGTGATTGATGATCTATGGCTCGGGCTAAAGACAGCAGCCCTAAACATCCCATGAAGACAGGCCAATTAATACGCCTGTTATATTGATAACATGCGAAACATACAAATTCCATTAATCTTATGTTAGAAGTTGCTTAGCTCATACATATTTGGGCTGATTGCCTAATTAACTCAGGTTGCCACCTTGATATAAAAAAACGTGTCACCCTGAGGGAGCGCGTTCGTCGCGACCGAAGGGTCTACGTTTATGGCGTCAGAGATGCTTCGGGGCGAAGAGCGCCCCTCAGCATGACACAACGAGAGTATGGTGGCAACTTAGGTTAACTATGACGGTTAAATTTTGCTTTTAGTAAGTGAAATTTTCCAACCATTGGCCGTTACAACTCGGCCCCCATCCCGTCCTTCCCCCAAATCAAAGTGCGGATTTGGGGGAAGGGGAATGTACTGTCTACATAAAAATTTTAATTCCCACCAGTCGCAGGTTTTTCTACCACTCGCTCACCTGCACTGCAACAAACGCAGTGCGGTGCAGTGTCGCTTCGGGTACGATGTCCCCCAAATCCGACATAAAAACTTTCAATTAATATCGGTGCAATTTTACTGTCGTATTTACCCGCAGGGTGCTAACGCGAGGGGAGATGTCCGAAGGACAGAGGGGGCTGCCCGCACACCATCTCCCCGCATGGACACCGCTGATAACTTTACATTGTGCCCCATCAAGGGCGGCAGTCTGTGAGTTTTCTTTCATATGATTCTCTTTGAATCAATAAAAGTGGACAATGGTTGCTATAGCGTGAAGAATTTGCAAAACCAATCGCCCAGCAGTGGGATGAAGCAAGAACACTAGGCCGCCATCCATTCCGACGCATATCACTAAAAGTGACAGTCACCCTAGCGAAGCACCCCGCGACAAAATATTGCCAGTGCATTGGAATACCCAAGTCTCCCCTGAATTACATGAAGAAAAAAATATACAATCCAAGAGAATCAGATTATACTTTTATATATGTAAAAAGCAGTCTAGTTCTGCACTTAACAGGTAAGGGAAAAATGGCAAAAAAGATTTACTACCTTGGCAAATTAGCTGGCGCCCTAATCAAGCATAAACTTGGAGAAAGTGCTTACAGCCTAGTTTTAGAAAATGTTAGTGAGTATGTAGGGGAAGATATTTCAGAAAAAATCGATGAATTCATCTCAAACAACAAATTAGAAGATGCGCTTAAACAAGCAGATGAAATCTTCTCCGAAGTGTGCAATGACGACAACTTGAAACAGGCAATTCACGAGCTCCCAATGTTCGGGTCTCCTGAGCTCTCAAAAATCGCAAAGCAATTTGCTAAGGATCTTGACTACAGCAAACTAAAAAACACATTCAAAGCATCTTTCAAGAGATATTGGGGATCAAAATTAAGTGACGAACAAATTTCAAATGCATCATATATATATCAAATAAGCTTAGAGCGTGCTTTAGCAGTCTATGCAAACCAAACATTGCCTGCATTAATAGGAAAAACGGAACGAATTGAAATCAACACCAACGAGATATTAGCACGGCAATCAGCCCTGGAAGATGCAATTCGCCAAGATTTACCCCATATCATTGCAGAAAAAGTGTTTTCAAAAATAGCTGCAAATGAAAAGACTCAATCTTCAATGATTTCAAAAGGGGAATTGGACATAAACCTTGAAGGTTTAACAAAAGATGAAATACAGTTCAATTCTCAACTAGATCAATGCAAATTACTACTAACAACTGGAAACCCCATTGCGGCGGAAAAATTATTAAACAATATCGAATTGAGTCTAAAAGATCAAACAATCTCATACAAAATAAGGTGGCGGCTCAAAACACTTCAGGGTAGCAGCGCAATCGCACTGCAAGATGATACAAAAGGGGCCAGTCTATTTGAAGAAGCGTATCTGCTAAACCCTAATGATTCAAAGGCCATAGCAAATCTTGCATTGGCGCGAATCATAGAAAAGAAATATTCAGAAGCCGTCGATCTAGCAACCAAAGCGATAGAAATCAATCCAAGTGAAACGGCAGCATACGCAACTCGTGTTTTCGGTTTAGCAAATGATAAGCAAAATCAAGCTATACCCAGCTTGGTAAACGAAGATTATTTTAATAATCCAGATTATCTTCGGGCTCTAGGAATAGTCAATATTGAAGCAGGCGAATATACAAAAGCAATAGAGTATCTTCGACTCTCTCTGGCAATAGAATCTTCAAATTCATATACAAAACTCTCGCTAGTCTCTGCACTGATTAAAGCCGAGACATCTCAACTTCAAGAATCTTCAGGTTATTTGATTCGGGACGATTTCAATCCAGAAAGCTTAACAACTGGAGCCATGGCTTTAGTGAAAGAAATAATCGCTGACGCTAAAAACGGAGATAATCCTCATATTGAATTGGATGCTATGGGACTAGTGGTGTGTTTGAAAAGTAATTCAACATAGTCGTGACAGCTTGACAACCTTATACTTCTCATACAGTTTCTTTTGCGGAGTTGAGTATGA
>NZ_JBXMTI010000131.1:0-4732 GCF_057083605.1 Candidatus Villigracilis sp.
TGGATTTCCTGCAAGGCTTTGACTGGATCTGGGAACGTGCATGTGGACAAGGTCGAGACCACCGTGTCAAAACTTCCATCGGGGAATTCGAGCTTCTCGGCATCCATCACTGCAAAGCTTACTTTCCGTCCGTATTTGATTGCGTTCGCGCGGGCGATCTCCAGCATGTTAGGGCTCAAGTCAACTGCTGTGATCTGGCTACTTGGCGCAAAGAACTGAAGGTTTTGTCCTATCCCACAAGCCACTTCCAAAACTTTGCCATTTGCTTTTGAAAGCAGTTTTTTCTTCAGCCGCGCCACACCGAGGATCTGCTGGTCAAACCAGACCTTCTTCTCGTATTGACCGGCGAACTCATCGTAGGCGTTTTGTATTTGAGTCGAGGTCATCCTGGCATTGTGAGGGATGCGGCTGGGCTTGCAGGTTTTTCCTTCGCTTGATGTTATCGTTTTCATGGTTGCTCCTTTTGTTATATTGTGTAACAATATTTGCATTGTAGCCAGCCGGGTGAGCAAGTCAATCACGAATGTGGTGTTGATATAACAAAAGTTATAGAAAGCCGTATTTTGTAACAGAACTGGATCTGCCATGCCGCAAAAAGTATCCCCCGTAAACATTGACCCGCGTGTCAAACGTACACGCCGTTTGTTGCGCGACGCGCTGGTTTCATTGATCTTGAAAAAAGACTTCGCCTCCATCACGATCAGGGAGATCACAGAACGCGCCGAGGTGGCCTACATCACGTTCTACAGGCATTACGAGAGTCTCGATCAGTTGTTGATGGAGGTGTTGGACGAAGGGCTGGCGGAATTGATGACCCATATCGAGACACTGGCGAAACAATCCGATTCATCCGCCCTTGAAACGGAAGGACGGTTGATCTTCGAATACATTGAACAAAAAGCCGATCTCTTCCGCATTCTGCTCAAGAGCCAGAGTGTGATACGCGTTCGTAAAAAGGTAGTGAAGAATATCGCAGCCGTTTTTCAAAAGTCCTGCGCGCCGTTGGGGAGGTTGAATAATCAGGTGACGGTCAATATTGCATCGAATCATATCGCCACGTCTTTATTGTCGCTGAGCGAGTGGTGGCTGGAAAATAATATGAAACCTTCCCCGACGGAGATGGGGAAGGTGTATAAAAGTCTGATCATTGATTCAACGGTGGGGGCGGTGAGTTCGCTGTCAGGGTTGCCGCGGTAGTTGATCATGCCTTGGCCGAAATAATCAGCCACACATCCATTTCCCCTTTGCCTTTCACGTTCACCGTACCTCGCGGCTCACAGACAAATTCATCCTTGATCAATTCGTAGGTGGCTTGTGTAATCTGAACTGCGCCGCCAAGACCATGCGATTCCATTCGACTGGCGACATTGACCGCATCGCCCCATACATCGTAGACAAATTTGCGGCGTCCGATCACGCCTGCAATCATCGAGCCTGAGTTGATGCCTATTCGAAAGCTCACGCGATGTCCGTTATGAAACGTGTGCCGGGAGATATAGTCGCGCATTTCCAATGCCATACGAGCCAGTGCCTGAGCATGGTCGGGGTGTCCACGCGGCACGCCTGAGGCAACCATATAACTATCGCCGATGGTTCGGATCTTTTCGACGCCGTATTTATCCAACAGTGAGTCAAAGAAAGAGAAAACCTCATTGAGCAACTCGACCATTTCTACGGGTGGCAGTTGTGCTGAAAGCGGAGTGAAGCCGACCATGTCGGCAAACAGGACACTTGCCTCTTTATAATGGTCAGCAATGGTGCGGCTCTCGTTTTTTAGTATGGCGGCAATCTCTTTTGGCAAAATGTTCAACAACAATGCTTCGGATTTCTGTTGAAACATATTCTTCTGACCGACGAAATAATAGACCATCATGAAAACCAGCGAGCCGACTCCGAGGAGATTGATAACAAAGAAGAAAATCACCAACCCTGGCGAGAGGTGGTTGACAAGGCGCACAAAGGGCTGTAAAAACCCACTAACAACAACCAGCCCAATAAAAGCAAGAAACCAACGCGGCGCCTGGCGAGGCTCGTCGAAGAGTAATGCGCCCAGAGGACAAATGAGCGCCCATAAAACAACTGCGCTACCATTAACGAATCCACCCAAGGTCACCATCAGAACAAAGGGGAGCAGAAGAATTAAAGTGAGTTGGCTGAAACGAAAAAAACGATACTGCCTAGTCCGCCCAAAATGGATGATGCTTAACAAGGATATAAAGGAATAGAAAAGTGGAATTGACCCAGCCAACGGTTCGTTGGAGAAGACATAGATCAAGCCCCAGGCAACCCCTGCAACCATGAATGGAAGAGCACATACCACAAGCAATGATTTTTGCAGGCGGATGTCGTCATCGTCATTTATGTCGGCTCCGATATGGGCAATGAAGAGAAATATTCTTTGGAATATCTTCCTGTTCATCCTGCTTTCCCTATTACCAATAATATACTTAATGTTTGCGGCAGTAACAGTAGACGAACTTTTGATCTGTCCCAAAAGGGGTCTGATGTGTTTCGCGTGTGCTGTCCACTATTTCAAAGTCGTCCCCGAACTCGTTATGTAAACTATCTTCGCTATAACGGACGACCTCAAGCCCGCTACATTTCTCGGGTCCATCGAGAGCGAAAGTGGCAACAATGACATGTCCGCCCTGCCGAACAGAGTGCCGCACTGTTTCAACGTATTTTCGGCGATCTTCAATATTCGTCAGAAAGTGGAACACAGCCCGATCATGCCAGATGTCGTAGAACCGCTCAGGCAGTTGCGCCTGGGTAATATCCGCTTCGATCCAATTGGCTTTTTGTGCCTGTATGCCGAGCCTTTGTTGGGCGGTGTGCAGGGATGCGGCGGAAATATCCAGCACGCTGACATTTTCATAACCATTTGCTAGCAGGTCATCCACGAGCGTGGAGATGCCGCCTCCAATATCGATAATCTGCCCCGACTTGTCCACTCCGGTGTTGGTTATATACTGTAAAGAGAGGAGTGGATGCTCCTGATACCAACTGACCTGTTTGGGCGTTTTGGTTTGGTGAATCGTTTCCCAATGAAATTTTGTGTTCATGCGGCGATTATACTGGAATTGACTCTCCTGTTATCCATGTTGCTAAAAGATAAGGGCGCTAGAGGATATCTACAAGTGGGCCAGTGTTGATTTCAATTCCATCTGTTTCGTGAGTCAGAGAGAGCAATGTCCCTTCCGGCAAAGACTCTATGTTCGCGTTCGGCGCTCCTGCAATATTTTCAATTCCCGCCAACATTACCCGCCAGGGTTTTGACGCGCCGTTTCGTTCGACGGTATAGGTCGAACCGGTTCGGGTGGTGGTGAAGGTCACTTCCGTTTCGCCGCGCAGGTTCGGGAGGCGCGTGATGACCGTTTCCCCATCGTCCAAGGCGTAGACTCGGAGAGTCACATTTTCAGCAAAGTCATAATCGGGAAGATCTTCCCGCGCGCCGATGGGCAGGACCGTGTTCGGTCGCACCCACAACGGCAGGCTCAGATAGTCATAGGTTTCGCGCACCCAACGCGGACCCTCCAGCACGCGTCCATCGAGCAGATGTGTCCAGCGCCCGGCGGGCAGGTAATACTCCACAACTCCATCTTCGGCAAAAATGGGTGCGACTAACAATGAAGGACCCAACATATATTGACGGTCGAGCGTCGCACATGCCAGGTCCGTGGGGAATTCCAGGAGCATGGCGCGCAACATGGGGATGCCAGACTCGCGTGCTTCACGCGCCGCTTCATATAGATAGGGCATCAGCCGGGCTTTGAGTTGCGTGAAATGACGCAACACCTCCACGGCTTCGTCATCGAACAACCACGGCACGCGATAGGACGAACTGCCATGCAAACGGCTGTGCGAGGACAGCAGACCGAACGCGCACCAGCGTTTATAGACCGAAGCCGGCGCGGTTTGTTCGAAGCCACCGATATCGTGACTCCAAAACCCAAAACCGGAGAGGTTCAACGACAGGCCGCCGCGCAGACTTTCCGCCATGGATTCGAACGTGGCCGTGCAATCGCCGCCCCAATGCACCGGGAATTGCTGTCCACCGGTCGTGGCCGAACGTGCAAAGACGACTGCGTCGCCTGCGCCGCGTTTCTCCTTGAGTGTGTTGAATACGGTCTGGTTGTAAAGCTGGGTGTAATAGTTATGCATTTTGAACGGGTCCGAGCCATCGTGATAGCTCACCTCCGTTGGGATGCGCTCACCGAAATCGGTCTTGAATGTGTCCACGCCCATATCCATCAGTACGCGCAATTTACTGGAGAACCATTCACATGCCGCTGGGTTCGTAAAGTCCACGATGCCCATGCCCGCCTGCCACAGATCGGTCTGCCACACGTCGCCGTTCGGTTTGCGGAGCAGGTATCCGTGCTGCGCGGCTTCATCAAATAACGCCGAGGCTTGCGCGAGGTACGGGTTGATCCACACGCAGATGTTCAGTCCGCGCGCTTTGAGGCGGGCGAGCATTCCCGCCGGATCGGGGAACGTGCGTGGGTCCCATTTGAAATCGCACCAGTTGAATTCCTTCATCCAAAAACAATCGAAGTGGAAGACGCGCACCGGCAGGTCACGGTCGCGCATGCCATCCAGCATCTTCATCACGGAGGACTCGTCGTAATCGGTGGTGAACGAAGTGGAGAGCCACAAACCGAACGACCAGGCCGGCGGCAGCGCAGGGCGGCCCGTCAACGCGGTGTAGCGTTCAAGGATCTGCTTCGGTGTG
>NZ_JBXMTI010000132.1:0-5857 GCF_057083605.1 Candidatus Villigracilis sp.
ACACCAGAATATAATCGCTTATGGGCTCAACCCATCAACTGGTCGTGGACGCGTCGCAATTTGCACGATTGGGCAGCAAAGAAATCATCAGCACTATGTTGAATTACTTATCGAACATTCCACTAGCATCATTACGTGGATACTATAGCTTTATTTCGTCGTACTGGAAATCACACAGCGCCATACCCCCCTTGGTTGAAAATAATACCCCTAATAAACTCCACGGCCTGGCAAATCCACTCGAATAAGGGAATCTGCCAGGCCAGGATCATTTGTTTAGATCTACTGTCCCTGCTAGATGAGGATTCTCATCAGAGTCAATTCCTTGACCAGTGGGAACAGTGACTTTGGCATGGCAGTATCAGTAGTGCGGACGGTGTGGTTTTTGGCGCCATTTTGTACAGTGACATCATATTGAAATTCATCTGAGGAAGCGCGTCCTGCCAGATTCTGGGGGATGTTGAAAAAGTCTGCATCATCGATCAGCTTTTGCAGGCGTTGTGTTTCATCCTCAGGCAGGCTATCAAGGTTCAGGTCTAAATGCAGCTCGTTACCGATTACACCACCAGAACGTCTAAAGGTAATCTTAGTCATTTCTAACTCCTTTCAGTTATAGACGAATCAATTCGCGAAACTCATGCGATATTACGCACGGTGAGATTGAACGCATATTCAATATAAAACAGGGGCATCCTTCTTTCAATCCCACCATGGTTTACTTAATGATTAAATGTAATTAAAGTTAAATCCAAATTTGATAACACATGCTGATATTTATTAAGATCTCAATCAACAGGATGATGAATTAATAGAGTTTCGTTAGAATTCGGGTGGATTAATAAAATTCTATTTCCCGGCGACCTATAATAATTTATAGAGGGCAACAATGGTTTGCATATTCAAACTGTCATACAACCTAAGGGAAAGTTGAGTTGACAGTTTTGCATCGAATGAGGCTTGACCCTGCAACACAATACTTCAATCTCTGAGGCACAAGAAGCCATCTCCCAACCAGTAAACTAACAGCCTCATTTGAAGCTATATTAAGGTCCTTGGGTGGATGGGCCTACCCAACATGCCAATGAGAGAAAGGAGATTGCTGATGAAGATGACAATCAATCAGGATGTGCGGGCTGGCAAATGGAAACAATTTCGAGGCAAGATATTGCAATGGTGGGGCAAGTTGACAAAAAATCGAATGAGCCAAATCCGCGGTTTCTGGGAAGAATTTGTCGGTCTGGTACAGGAACGTTATGGATATTTCAAGGATCAAATCGAGAAAAAAATGTCGAAACCTGCTAAACATATCAAATGGAGATAGCACAATCCCCCAGGATATAACAGGATCTTATAAAGCTAACATAAATCAGGGTTGCACACGAAAGGAGCAAAAATGACTCTCATAGATTTTCTCGTCCTGGCGCTCGTCGCTGCCATTTGCGGGTTTATCGGACAGGCCTTGGTCGGTTACTCAATCGGCGGCTGCCTGGTATCGGCAGTGGTCGGATACATTGGCGCATTGGTCGGTTTATGGTTGGCGCGTCAGTTTGGATTACCGGAGTTGATCGCAGTTAATATTGGAGGCCAGCCATTCCCGGTAGTGTGGTCCATCATCGGCTCAGCGCTATTAGTCGGGATTCTGGCTATGTTCCGACGAATATAATAGGGATGTCTATTTGACAGGAGCGACCCAATGGGCCGCTCCTTTTTATTAATTTACCTTGCGCATCTACGCTTCGACTGCGAGCGGGAACGAGCATACTTTGACAAGCTCAGTAACCGCCCGATCTCCGCTCAGCGCGTACTTCGTCATGTAAAGAGCGGTTTCATTTCGAGACGCTGAACCAAATCCTGCATTTGCTGATCGGATGGCGGATTCTCAAAGCGATGTGCAGCATCAAAAATGCGAGGCAGAATGTTGAGATCACCAGCAGTGTTGAGAAAAACCTGTGGATCGCCAAAGACCCAGTGTACGGCCAGATCAATATCCGCTTGGTCTTCCAGTGGACGATACCATGTGGTGTGACTTGGCCGCATATCATTCCACGGTGAACGCGTGACCCCTTTGATGGTCTGCACGGCGATATTCCGTTCCTTGCAGATTGACAGCACCTTATTGAAGCCATCGGCGTACTGCGGATTTTGCAGCATAACAAAGTTATATGGCAATAGCACAGAGTCGAAATCGAATTGAGCGAGGGAGCGCAGATGAAACTGCGGGACGGGCACACCATGACCGGTCACCCCGATGAAGCGAACTAGTCCTTCATCACGGGCACGGATAACCGCTTCGATCACGCCGCCTGGGCCGAAGGCAGTCACCCAATCATTTTCCTCGTGCAAGGCGTGGAGTTGGATCAGGTCCACTTGGGGAACATGCAACAGGTCCAGCGAGAGGCGGATATCGTCGTAGGCGGCCTCCTTCGTGCGCTTCTCTGTTTTGGTTGCAAGGAAAAATGGCTTGCCATGGCGGCGAATCCAATCCCCTAGCAATTCTTGTGAGCGGCCATAACTGGCAGCGGTATCCACATGATTGACGCCGTTTTGCAGGATCAGATCCATGGCGGCATCCACTTCTTTTTGCGGCGTATCCCAAAAGGCGGCTGCGCCAAAAATGGTGCGAGTGCTGTTATGGCCTGTGCGTCCAAATGGAAGAGTGGGAATCATTTGTTTCTCCGACCCGAAGAGTCTTTCTCAGGAATTTCGAATTTAAGAATGAATTGAGATTTTGAAATTTTTTGCCTTGCCGATTTTCAACATAAATGAGCGTTGGCAATTATACAGAGTCAACATATTTTTGAAGCTGCGTGTAGATTTGATCAAGCAGAAGCCTTAATTCCTCTCGTTCATCCTTGGCGTGACGAAGAGACTCCTGAAGCGATTCCTTATCCCCATCCTGGGTTTCCAGCAGAAACTCATCGCGTGCAATGTGCTTATTTTTTTGATCCAGCTTTGCTTCGAGCCGCTTGCGATATCCATCATAGAAATTGAATTCCCTAAGCAGGTTGGTGCGGGCAGGGGCGCCGTCTTGCAGGAGCTCCGAAATGGTTTGCAAAAAGATTTCCATGTTCACCGGCTTCTGGATAAAACGAGTTGCCCCAATATTCAATGCAAATTCCTGATCTGCAAGTGTGACGTAAGTAGCTGTGATAAACACTACTGGGATATCCTGGGTTTGAGAGTCCAAGCGCAGCCTATGGACGAGGCCAAAGCCGTCCATTTTTGGCATCATAATATCGGCAATTACGATCGATGGGCGCTCTCTCTGAATGGTCTCCAACCCCTCCTTGCCATTATGCGCGGTCAGCACGCGATACCCCTCAAACGTCAGCGCTGTTTCCAACAACTTCCGTATATCGGGATCATCCTCCACGATGAGCAGGTACCCTTGGATCGCATTCATATTCTCTTATCCTAATTCCTGTTGCTAAATTGGCAATATTAATTGCATTACTATTTCCAATGCCGTATCGCGGGCTTCCGCATAGCGATTCTATTATGACACTACTGGAACTTGTTTTCAATGCTGGGAGTCGCCCGCAAGTGCAACTCTTCCTGCGTTTCAGGCTGTTTATGCTTCTCCGATGGCTTCTGCTCAGGTATATCATCTCGATACCAATCATCATGAAGTGACCATAATTTGCAATGTGGGCATTGTGTATCGTGCCACATCTTTGAACAACGCGGACAAACACTATGAGTAGCAAATGTATGCCAATTATGGCCACAGCCCGGGTTACATTGCCAAAGGATATTCGGAGTCGGGTGAAAGTCACATTTTGGACAGGCGATTCTCATTTTATAACCTGGTGAAGGGAGCTTATAACATAACTTTAAGGGAATTACCCCATAATATTTATAATGAACAATAGCATATATGACTGAAAGGGGCTTGCCCGCAATTCTAACATCCATCCAAATAATCAAAACCCCACAAGGAGGTACCCATCCACGAATAAAACCACGAATGCACGAATATCGCGTCATTCATTCGAGTATTCGTGAAAAATTCGTGGACGGTCTTCACGAGAACGCCTCCGCCAAAAGACTCTTAAACAATCCCTCGACCAGCCTCCCCGCCTCGGACATCCACCCTCGCAAACACTCGATCCACGCCACCGCGCCCACAAACTCTTTTTGTATCTCTCCATCGTCCGTAGGGACACAGCTGAGCGACGCACGGGTTTTGACGAAGAATCGTTCCGCTGTGTCTCTACCCATCAAACGCCTCGGGGATTCTCCCGCACAGACCCTCGACCCGCGCCACCACACCCGCAAGTTTATTCATCATTGCGATGGAGACTTAACTTTAACTAGCGTCGAATTTTGCATGGCATCCTTATTGACTACAATTTGATACCATTCTTGCAAAGGCACTATATCATCACCATAAATTGCCACTTTAACAAAATATGACTTAATAGGGAAAACTTTACCCAAAGGCAAAGGTTGTTTTCTCGATGAAATACGGAACTTTACTATTTTTTCTTTGTGGCGAATTCCCGCGATATCTAAAAATTCAGAATCTCCCGCGTAAATATTTACAGGAGCAAAATCTACCAACTCATCATCCTGTCTAGCCCAGAAAAAGTAAAGTGGATCGTATCGAATTGATTTTCCGTCTTCATCAACAAGTTGCACCAATCTGCCAACACAATTCTTGGCTACAGATTTTCCCGCATTTGTAATCTTCAATCTTAGATATGTTTTCTTGCCTTCCTTTTTATCAAATAGAGCGGTTTCTACATCTGGTTCAGATATTAGATTCGGTCTACGCAGTGTTTGGCGTACCACAGAAAAATACAGACTTATCCATGAAGTAACTACAGCTGCCAAACCAGCAAGATAGGTTGGAACATTGTCCACTGATTGAGTAATCAGAGGAATAGATACTAAAATAATGATGACTACGCTGCCAATTATCGGAATATAAACATCAACTCTTCTCATTGAAATCTCCTTCTGTGCCAGACGCCTCCGCCAACAGATTCTCAAACAACCCGTTGACCTGCCTTCCCACCTCGGACATCCGCCCACGCAGACTCTCGACCAGCCGCACCACGCCCACAAACTCTTCTTGCACCCTATACATCATGAGATATTCGATGGCCTAAAGTTATACTTCTCACCAAGTGCAACAATTATGTTTTGCCCTTGTTGAATTAATCTACTTGTAGAAACACTATACTCCTTATAACTTTTTGCCCGCAGCGCATCTTGCAAGAAACGATTAAGCTCTTCTGAATATCGAGCAACTCGGTGAAAATCTTCTTGATCCAGCAGCTTTGACAAAGTTATCATTGAATCGCCAAGTTTCTTGCTTGCATTGTAGCTGTCTCTTTGCAATGTCTTATCGCATTTATTAAAGACGAATCGCCAGTAAGTGGTGCTCGACCTAAACGAAACTCTCGGTCAAGAAAACCCTGTTGAACAAGATAACTCACAAAATCTTTCAATAGCCGTTCCGCTTCATTGGTCGCTCGATAACTTTCATACAAGGCATTCCGAATTTCGTCTTTTCTCTCTTTTTCGCTTATGAAGTAGTCAATGGTCTGTTCTGCAATCAGTACCCCTATTGGAGTAATAATAGTGAGAATCTGCAACGCAGTCGAAAATGGTTCAGGGTCGGCAATCGTATTTGCCTTATCAAGATTCTTTTGGTTCATAGTTATTCTCCAAAACTCTCGTCCAACATAGCCCGAAACAACCGATCAACCTACCGCGTGGACTCCCTAGTGGAATGTTCGATAAGTAATTCAACATAGTGCTGATGATTTCTTTGCTGCCCAATCGTGCAAATTGCGACGCGTCCACGACCAGTTGATGGGTTGAGCCCATAAGCGATTATATTCTGGTG
>NZ_JBXMTI010000133.1:0-10706 GCF_057083605.1 Candidatus Villigracilis sp.
ACACCAGAATATAATCGCTTATGGGCTCAACCCATCAACTGGTCGTGGACGCGTCGCAATTTGCACGATTGGGCAGCAAAGAAATCATCAGCACTATGTTGAATTACTTATCGAACATTCCACTAGACGCTCAATCTCAACACCGTCTGCAACAACACATTTGCACCGTTGACACAGTCTTCCCATTTGGTGAATTCACGCGGAGAGTGGCTCGCTCCATCCACAGATGAGACGAAGATCATGCCGACGGGGCATAAATCCGCAAGCGATTGTCCATCGTGGCCTGCGCCTGAGGCGAGTGAAACGTGCGTCAAACTTAAATCATCGCAGGCGTCTACAAAAGCAACGCGAACATTATCGCTCATGAGGCTGGGTGAATGTTTACCCAAAAATTCAATATTCAATTCCAAGCCAAAGCGAGCGGCTTCTCTTCGTGCCAGTTCAAGCAATGCCTGATCAAGCTGTTTGAACTGTTCTTCATCAGGCGAACGAAATTCAAGCGCAAGTTCCACGCGTGCAGGGACGATGTTGAATGCACCAGGAGCAAAGTCCATTTTGCCTACGTTCACCACGCAATTCGGAAAATTCTTCATCACCATTTCACGTGCCGCAATCGTGAACGCACTCGCGCCCAACGAAGCATCGAGTCTATCGTCCATTGTGGTTGATCCCGCATGGTCCGCCCTGCCAATGAAAGACAAACGATATGACCAAATCCCGACGATGGCGGAAACAATCCCAATATCAACTCCTGCGCGTTCAAGCCTCTTGCCTTGTTCAATATGAAGTTCAATGTACCCCGCAAGTGAATCTTTCGAGCGCGCGGCGCTCAACATGCTTTCATCGGACAAGCCCACCCTCGTTATCCCTTCCACTAATTTATCGCGCCCGCCACGCGGAGAAGCCAAATCTTTTTGACTGAGATGACCAGCCAGCGCCGCACTGCCAAGTAATCCTACCAACGTGCCTTCTTCATCTGTGAAGTCAATCGCCTCCAAATTGAGCTTGAGCTTGATCTCGTTTTCTTTGACAGTTCTCAACACTTCAAGAGCCGCCATTACGCCTAGGGCGCCGTCGAATCGTCCCCCGTTGGGAACAGAGTCGAGGTGTGAGCCAAGCAATAACGTTCTAACGTTGGAACGTTCAAACGTTAGAACGGCAGAGCAGTTTCCTGCGCCATCCGTATGAAACTCCAAACCCGCGCGTTCGACTTGCTCGCGAAACCATTTGCGCGCAACAAGATGCGCTTCACTGAATGTGACACGGTCCACTCCGCCATCGCTGGTAGCGCCAATCAAGGCCAATTGGTTAAACGAAGCAAGCATACGGTCCGCGTTGATGCGCAGGGTTGAGAATGATCCGCTCATAAGAATAAGTCTCCTTTGTAAGTGTTGAAAGTCTCCCACATTCAGTTGAGTCCGTAAAGATCTGGATAGCTTCATTAACTCACCTTACACAGTGTCATTCTGAGCGAAGCGAAGAATCTCTGATTTCGGGGTAGAGACCCTTCGCTCCGCTCAGGGAATCACGGCCAAGTGTGTTAGGTGAGTTATTAAAAGAAAATAGAGTCGAGCAAACTCGACTCTATTTTCTGAATTGTCTTATTTGGTCTTGATAGTGATGGTCTTGGGTTTGGCTTCTTCAGCTTTAGGAATTGTGATGGTAAGCACGCCATTCTCGAAATCGGCTTTGGCTTTGTCGGCCATCACATCTGTCGGGATGATGAGGGAGCGTTCGAACATGCCCCAACGTTGTTCACGCAGATGGTATGCTTTTTCCTTCACTTCTTCCTTCTGCTTTGCCTCGCCTTTGATGGTGAGCATTCCGCCTGTTACGTTGATTTGTACATCTTCGACATTGATGCCAGGCAGCGCAGCCTTCACCACAACTTCATCATCGGTCTGGTACATATCAATCGCAGGCACAGACCAGTTGCCGCCGTCGATATTGAACGGACGAGTGAAGGCGTCGTCAAAGAGGCGGTCCATGGCTTCTCGCAACGTCATCATCTCACGGGCGGGCTCCCAACGAATTAAATTGGACATAGGTACCTCCTTTTAAGTTTGGTGGATCTAAACTTACGCCCTTAATTTAAAACGCCTGCGTTAGAAAAACGCAGGCGTTTTGTATTCATTTTATTAGAAAATCGGCCTATTCTTTGGCCCGCTTGAAATCCACGAAACGGTAGCCTACACCGCGCTCGGTGAGAATGTACTTGGGGTCGGCGGGGTCCTTCTCAAGTTTCTGGCGCAGGTAATTAATATAAAGGCGGACGTAATGCGGTTCGTCACGATATTCATAGCCCCAAACCTTTTGAAGCAGTTGGTCATGTGAAACGACCCAGCCCGCGTTTTGTACAAGGTGGAAAAGCAGACGGTATTCCGTGGGGCGCAGCTTGACCAATTTGCCTTCCAGCCATATCTCGCGGCGATCAAAATCAATCTTGAGGCGTTTGTCAATTTCGAGCAGGCCGTGCATGGAACCGCTGACTCCCTCCGTGCGGCGCAGGACAGCTTTAATACGGCTGACGAGTTCGCGCGGACTGAACGGCTTGGTAATGTAATCATCCGCGCCATGTTCAAGGCCGCGCACACGATCATCTTCCTCGCCTTTGGCGGTCAGCATAATGACGGGCACATTACTGAATTCGCGCACGGTTTCCAGCACTTCAAACCCGTCCAGGTCGGGCATCATCACATCCAACAGGATGAGGTCCGGCGTGACATCACGCATTTTTTGAACGGCTTGCTTGCCATTAAACGCTTCACTCACCTGGAAGCCGTCATGCTCCAGGTTCATCCGAATGAAGCGCACCATTCGTTCTTCATCATCCACTACGAGGATGCGGCGGCGTTCCAAAGAATCAGGCATTTTATTCCCTCACGAAACCAATGATCTTTTCTTCCTCTGCACTTTCAAGGATTTCAATAAAGCTTATTTTGGCGATGGGCCAGATCACTTTGACAACATTGCTGTCAATATAATGCAGATCCTTGCCGTCCTTCTGCCGAGGATTCATTACAAGGATGAAGTTATCCGTAGGTTTGGGAAGTTCCTCTATTTCAGCTGCCACTGAAGATTCACCAGCAATGTGCAAAATAACCGTATATGCCATAATATGCTCACTTTCCTTATTTATTTTTTACCAGAATTTGTATCTTCATTTTTCCAAGCGCAATAATATCGCCATGCTTGATAATTTGCTCGACATTTGGGGAAAGCCGTTTTCCATTCACGTATGTGCCGTTGGCCGAGCCGAGATCCATAAAAATGATATTGGCACCGTCCCTCTTGATGACTGCGTGCAAGCGGGATACGCCTGCAGCATAAGCTTGATAGGGAGAAAGGTCGATATCCGGCATGATGGGCTGGCCTTCGCTAATACGACCCATCGTAAATTCATTTCGAGCCGAGAGCGGCAAGACCTGTCCCGTATCCAGCAAATGAAGGCTGCCCCACGCGTCACCGCCATCAAATTGCTGGTACAGATCATCCGATGGGTTCTTATTTTTTAAGACCTGCTGGAATTTTTCTGTGGTGACCGTTTGGGTGGTCAGCGATTCTCTACCCACCAATTGAGCGCCACACTCTGCGCAAAACATTGTGCCTGTCAGGTTCTCGTGCTTGCAGTTGGAACAAACGATCATCTTACTTTCTCCTTCGCCCCGCTTAACAAAAGTGCCCGGGTACTATATTTTATATCCTTGTTGCCAGTGAGACTCCAAGCGTGCATTTTTTCCAGATTTTCCGCTTCGAACAATGCAGTCTTTGCCAGAGATTGCTCACCCTGTGACAACAGATGCGTGGCAAGATTTTGCAGGTGACGCACCGCCACATCATATTGACCAGCGTCCACCGCAGTCCGGGCCCGCTCCTGCATCCGATATAAAGTGAGGCGCGAGAGGGCACTCAAGATCTTGGTCGGTGGAGGTTCGGCTGATGGGTTTTGCATAATATCGCGGGTAAGTTTTAGTCGAATTGGCGGAACAGGGATCGGCCGCGCCATGATCGAGGTTTTTATGGAACCGTTAAGAAGGGTTACCTCATCACCATCCAGCGCGCTCGGGCTTATCAGAAATTCAAATAATACATGTAATGGGGTATCCTGCAAAATGGGCCCAAGATGTATGGGGGATTCGACTTCTACGGCACCGCCTTCAGGCTGGAGGCGAAACGCATAATTTATTTTGATTCGTTCATTCGGCTTGAATTCAAGCAGTACCTCGTCTGCATAGGTGCTGACCAGTGCCTTAAATTTTTCTATAAGCAGGCGCTCAATATCCTTTGGTTTTGAGATATAAACAGATGAACCCCCAGTTTTACTCGCAAGTGCATCCAAAAAGATATCGTTCCACTCATGTCCGATGCCCATGCCTGAGATGCCAACGTTTTGCGCCGCAGCCTCTTCGGCAAGTTTCAGACATGCCTGTTCATCGCCATAGGTCTTTCCGTCAGTTAATAGAATGATGTGGTTAACACGCGAGGGATCCAATGTGCGGCGAATCTCGTTTAAGCCTGCCTCCAACCCATTGTATATCTCGGTTGCGCCAGAGGCTTGCATCATTTGAATACGTGCCTCCTGCTTCTTTTTATCGAGATTAACCGAAGCAGGGACAATGATCTCAGCACGGTCGCTAAAGGCCACAACACTTAAAACATCTTCCGGGCGTAAGTTCCGCAGCAATTGAATGGCTGTGGCTTTTACAATATCAAGTTTTTCACCCTGCATGGATGTGGAACGATCCAATACCAGGCAGATATTAAGAGGCGGAGAAGGAAGGTTGGTCTTTTGCTCACGCGGGCTTACTTCAAGCAACACGTAGACCAATTGCGGCTCGCCCAACTGCACAAGGTTGGGACGGCTGAAGCTCACTTCATGTTTTATAACGCTATTAGCTTCAATTTCAGGGGGCAGGGTGGCATCGTATAAATTGCGGCGCTTTGGGTTCGAGAGTACTTCGTAGGCCTGCTGTGTTTCAAGAAATAACTCAGTCTCACCGGCGGCTACATTCTTATCAGGATGCAGACGTTGTGCCGCATCGAAGTAAGCACGTTTAATTTCCTCCTGTGACGCATCACGGAAGACTCCCAGAATTGCATAATAATCGGGCTTACGGGACGGCATATTATCCGATCAACTGCGCAAGTATGACTGTAATATTATCGGGTCCACCGGCGGCGTTGGCGGCTTCGACCAAATTATGGCATGCACGATGCAAGTTTGGTGCCTCAGTGACGATTCGGAATATATCGTTTTCGCTGATCACGCCCCAAAGGCCGTCACTACAGATCATTAAAAAGCCGCCGCTCGGAAATGGGACGGTAAATATATCGGCTTCCAAAGATTCTCCCTGACCCAATGCGCGGATCAAGACATTGCGATGGGGAAAGTTTTCGGCCTCATCGCGGCTGAGGTGTCCGAGTTCTTCCAGTCGCTTGACCAGTGAATGGTCGCGTGTGATCGGTTCGATTCTTCCATCTGGATAAACGGAATACGCACGACTGTCACCCACGTGGGCGATGGTCACCTGCTGACCCAACACCAGCGCAGCAGTGACAGTGGTGCCACTGCCCGGCGCTTCACGCTGGACGTATTGATGAGCTTCCAAAATGGAAGTTTCCATCACTTCCTGAAGGGAATCCTGAAGGCTTTGCGTAGGCAGATTATACAAATAGGAGTGAAACTTTTTGGTGATGTTGCCGCCCATGATACGAATGGCGGCGTTGCTTGCTACTTCTCCAAACTGATGCCCGCCCATTCCATCAGCTACGATATATAAGCCAAAGGGAATGTTTTCGGTGCTGCCGGCAATCGTGGATGTAAGCGCGAGCACGCTATCTTCATTATGCTCGCGCTGCTTACCAACGGACTGCCCTACACCGGCAACCAGTTGTTTCATCTCATATTTGAAGTTCTGGTTTGCGATAATAGAACTGATCTGCTGGTCCGAAAGCGGTGCAGTGCTGGCCATGTCCATCTGCTTCTGTTTTGCAGGTTCTTCTTTTCCACCAAATAATTTTCGAAAAAAATCAGCCACGAGGACTCCTTTTAGGCAAACAGAGCATAGACACTATGGTCTGTTGAGCCAAAGTATACGATATCGTCAAACACGATCGGTGAACCTGTGATCGCCGCCTGTGATTCAAATTTCCAGCGTAATCGGCCCGTGCGATATTCAAGACAATACATGCTGCCATCCACAGACCCACAATAAACAGAGTCCTTATAAACGGCTGGCGAACTACTCACCTGGTTATCAGTGCGGAAACGCCAAACCTCTTTCGAAGTACGCATATCAACACAATAAATAAACCCATCTGCCGCGCCAACGAAAATCAGATCATCCGCAATCGCAGGAGATGAGACTGAGCCTTTACCCAGGCGGAACTTCCAAATTGCCCAGCCGTTCTTGGCATCCAGGGCATAAAGAACTCCATCCAGAGATGCGGCATACACAGCCTGCCCCTTACTGATTGGGGAGGATGTGATCGAACGTTTTGCCTGAAAACGCCATTTCATCTCGCCGCGAAAATCAAGGGCATACATGGCACCTGATTCGGTTCCAAAATAGATCATTTCGTTGGCCACCAGCGGAGTGGAATGGATCGGCCCATCAGTCGAAAATTTCCAAACTGAACGGCCTGTATCAACATTTACGGCATGTAAGTCCTGATCATCCGACCCGAAGAAAACATGCCCATCTGCAAAGCGGGGCGAGGAGTAGATTTTCCCTTCTGTAAAATAGGTCCACACTACTTTGCCTGTACGAGCAGTGACCGCATGCAAACGCTGGTCTTCTGAACAGAAATATATATTGTTATCGTAAAACAAAGGGCGCGATACGATACCTCCCTCTGTTGGATATTTCCACTGAAATTGTCCATCTGCCGCAGTCAGGGAGTACAGGTTATTATCATAACAGCCAATGTACAAACTCCCCTGATGCAAGAGCGGTGTACCACGTATCTCATCCTCACATTTAAATGACCATAAGGGCTTAACCCCGCCGCTCGAAACAGGTAATGCAGATGTGATCCTGGAGAGCGCTCCTGTTTTACGCGCAACATTCATCAACGCATCTTTCATGGCGGCAGCACTGGAGAAACGATCTGCTGGGTTATATTGCAAAGCCGTGTTCACCACCGCTTCAAACTCCACTGAAACATTGACGTTGATGCGTCGCACGGGGCGCTCCGCAAAAGAAAAAGGCGGTTCAAGGCGCGGGTCGCGTCGGGTAATCGTATGGTGCAGGGTTGCACCCATCGAATAAATGTCCGCAAGCGGGGTGGCCTCACCACGATACTGTTCGGGAGGAGAATATCCCTCTGTGCCAATCATCGTCCCTTTTTGCCCGGTCTGGAAAGTTTTGGCGATGCCAAAATCCACCAGCACCACATCCCCATTGTGGTTGATCATCACATTGGACGGTTTCATATCGCGGAAAACAATCGGATCTGGCTTATGACCATGCAAGTAGGCCAGCACATCACAAAGCTGGATCGCCCAACTGATAACCTGATCCTCTGGCAAAAATCCATTTGCATCGCTAATCACGGTTTCAAGGTCTTTGCCGTGAATAAATTCCAGCACCAGATAAGAGTGATCGTTCTGCGTAAAATAATCGTAGATACGTGGAATGGCAGGATGGTTAAGCGTGGCAAGCATGTTCGCTTCACGCTCGAAGTTTTGCACAATCGTCTGGCGCACCAGCGGATCGGGAGCCATGTTGATCATCTCTTTCACGGCCACCAACTTAACCACATTTGGAAAATGCAGGTCACGGGCGCGATACACCGACCCCATACCGCCCACACCGATTACATCCTGAATAGTGTAACGGTCTACAAGCGTTACGCCAGCTTGTAATTGCTGGCGATGAGGCGGTTGATCACCCGATCCTGATCCTATGGGTGAAGTGATGTTTCGTGTTTCCAGAGAAGGCTCCTTTTCATGCGTATGCGGATTAATGAATTATAGTGTGCAGTGAAGGGAATTGCAAATGCCAGACAGTTGCAATTTCGTCGATAGATGCCAGCGATTCTCGGCTGGGAAGCCCTAATCCACACAGTTGATGGTTTTGATGCTTTTTCTGTGGATTACCAAGCGCCCTTTAAGAATTGTTAATGAACAGACTTGCATGAAAACCGTTTCTACGGCACAATGCTTAGCGGTGAAAATTCTAGCAGTGAGCGATCAGGTCGTAGACCGCATGTACACCCTCATACCAAGCGGGCACTTTCAAGGAGTGGACATCATCCTGGGGTGCGGCGATTTGGCTTATTCGTATCTCGAGTATCTCGTCACCATGTTAAACGTGCAGATGTATTATGTGCCGGGCAACCATGACCCTCACTACAATATGATGGATAAGCTCTCAAGAGCCGAAGGCGGCTCAAACCTGGACCTGATAACTGCTTGCCATAAAAATTATTTGATTGGCGGCTTTGGGGGCTCCATCCGTTATCGGCCTGACGGCGTCAACCAATACACCCAGACCGAAGCCTATCTGCGAGCTTTTCGAATGCTGCCGCAACTGCTGATCAATCGCATCAAATATGGCCGCGCATTGGATATCCTTATCAGCCATTCGCCGCCCTTTGGAATCCACGATGACCTGGATCCAGCGCATAACGGCTTGAAGGCATTGAATTGGCTCATCCGAGTTGCCAGGCCGCATTACCATTTACATGGGCACACTCATTTTTACAAAAACAATTTGGAGGCCCAAGAGACCATGCTTGGTGCAACAAAACTAATAAATGTTTATCCTTACAAAATACTGGAAGTGAGTTAGCAATGTCAGACGAATTAAGTGCACGCGCACGCGCAGATTTTAGCAGGGCGCGTTTCAAATCCTTTATCAACCAAGTGTTCTCTGTGATCGCAGGCAAACACACCACTACTTTGCTGTCTTATGACGAGATCAAGGAGAAGCTGCGGATTGGGGGCCCTATTTATCGGGGAATCAAAACCGTTCATGTGGATCAGATTGCGGGGAGTCTGAACCGTTATCATGAATTTGATAGGGCCTTCCTCCCCAAGGAAGATCAACTCGCCAGCCGCTGGCAAAAAGTTGACCGCGCCTTTTATCAGGAAATCAATCTGCCGCCTGTCGTTCTATATAAAGTAGGTGATGTTTATTTCGTAGTAGATGGTCATCACCGCGTTTCTGTGGCGCGCGAGCAGGGACAGATTTTCATCGAGGCCGAGGTGCGCGAATGTGCCACGCGCGTGAACATCACAGCAGATATCAAGCCTGAAGACCTTGAGATCCTCGGTGCAAAAGTTGATTTTCTGGAACGCACTACATTAGATAGGCTGCGCCCTAATGCCAATATAAAACTTAACATTCCCGATGGCTTTGAACGTATGCTTGAGCACATTGCTGTGCATCGTTATTTTATGGGCATCGACCTGAAACGCGACATCTCTGAAGAAGAAGCCATAACGCATTGGTACGACACGGTTTACATGCCCATTGTTAAGATCATCCGAAAAAGCGGCATCTTAAAAGAATTCCCCGATAAAACCGAAGGCGACCTATATTTATGGACGCTTGACCATCAACATTATTTATCCAAAGAAGAAGGTCAGCCGCTTCAGCCGCCAGAAAAGGCCGCAAAACAATTCATCGAAGAAAATGAGTAACTGATTGATCGCTTCTTGCGCCGCCCCCAGCGCAAGATACATTGTGGAAACGCCGCCGACAACGGCGGCTTGAGCATACAGAAGAAAACGAGTAAATTCATGACTGACCTTCACCCCCTCGCAGGAATCTACGCTGCGGCAGTAACTCCCATCAAACCCGATTCATCGCTTGACCTTGAATCTATTCCCACACTTTTACGTTTTCTCGCCTCACGCGGATGCCACGGCGCATTGCTCTTCGGCACCACTGGTGAAGGGCCATCCTTCTCAGCGAAAGAGCGCGAGGCATTGCTGCGTTCTGCGCGCGTTTATAGGCAACAATTGCCTGGCTTCAGATTATTGGCAGGTACAGGTACACCCAGTCTTTCCGAATCCATTGAATTGACCAAACTCGCTTTTGAACTTGGTTACGATGGCGTGGTGGTTCTACCTCCCTACTACTTCCGCAAAGCGACCGATGAGGGCCTATTCAATTGGTTCAGTGAACTGATCACAAAAGCTGTACCGCAAAATAAATATTTACTTGGCTATCACATCCCTGTTATGACAGGCATTGGCTTCTCATTGGATTTACTCGAACGACTGAAAGAAAAATTTCCTGCTCAATTTGCAGGCATCAAAGACTCATCGCACGATGAAGCCTTTGCAGTTGAACTCGGCAAACGCTTTGGAAACGACCTGCTCGTTTTGAATGGAACAGATTCATACTTCCATCACGCCTTGAAGAATCATGCGCAGGGAGCCATCACCGCTCCAGTCAATTTAATCTCGGACAACCTGCGCGATATTTGGGATTTGTATCAGGAAGGCAAAGACCCTTCCGAAATTCAGGTGAAGGTTACAGAGCAGAGACATTTACTTGAAAAGTATTCTCCCATCGCCCCAATTCTGAAGGCGCTGTTGCATAAAATCCATGAGCTTCCGAAATGGTCAGTCAAGCCGCCAATGGAAGAGGCAGATGAGAAAATTTTGGAAGAAGCTTTGGCAGAATTTTCAACAACGATCAATTAAATGAATACCTGACGATTACTCTTCGCTCTGAAACCAGACCTCCGAG
>NZ_JBXMTI010000134.1:0-4261 GCF_057083605.1 Candidatus Villigracilis sp.
TGCCTCCAACACAATCTGAGCTTTTTGTAGAGCGGATAGGCGTTTTCTCTTGGGCATTTGGTTTTTCTCCGAAAACTGCACCTTAATTATGCCCTTTTTTGTGTCTAAATTTCCTTATCCACTTAACATCTCCGAAAGGCATGAAGTTTTTTGAAGGGTATTTTGCTCACCAATCTTTATTAGCATTGTCTTTGATGGAAAGAATCGTGATGAAAGGCACCAAACTTGCCCTTTTGCATCAAGGATTATGGTATTTTGAATTAACATCGAAGGACATTGATCGCGCCAGATTATCGCTCGAAAAATCTTCTTCTCGGAAATCAGTTTTGCCATTCGTAGACTTAACAAGGGAGTTTTTGTCGATCAATACTCTCAAAAAAAAGTCAAAATTGCTGGACATCTTGCTTACCGCGCCAGCCCGCCGCAGGAAATTTGATGATTTGGCGAAATATGCAAGCAGGTTGCCCATTAATGGTGAGATCGACGGATTACCTGTCGGAAATGTCATCCGGTTTGGGCAGCCAACAAGAAGCGAGATCCAATTATCAGTAGATGCTATCAAATCTGCCTTGGACGTTCATTTAGCTGAATATCAGGCATTGAGTGCCGAGATTGAAAGTGGTTGGGAAATCCAAAAGACTCTTCTCCAATATACACTATTTATTATTGGTACTGTCATTACTCTGGTAACTGCTTTTCCAAACACCGCATTACTTTATTTGGTTGCGTCAATGATGCTGTCTTTGCTGGGTTGGGGATATATAGAACAGTCAATTAGGATGACAACAATAGGGCGATACTATAAACAGATTCTTGGTCCCCGAATGAATCAATTAATCCAGGCACTAAACCATATCGATCTTTATCAACCAATTGACGATCAACTAAAAGTATTGAACTGGGAAGACTTTTTTAGAGCGGGCAACATTCGAACTGCACTTATGGGAGTTTCCGCTGGCGGAAAGTTTGCATATGCGGTTTTGCCAGGGATTGCATTTGTGATTGCTTTCTATATTACAAAATCGTTAGGCGCTGTTTCTTGGACATCACTAGAGACTATTGGCTTTGTTTTTACCGCTAGCCTAAGTCTTTTACCTCTTGCTACGTTGCTGTTTAATACACGGTTCTCCTTTACAGGAGAAGAGTAATGTATCAATTGTATCTATTACTGTGAGCAATGAAATCGGATGCCGTAATGACATCCGATTTATTTCTTACTTCCCTAACCTTGCCCGTTCTTCGTCAACTACACTGTTTTCCAGTTTCTTGAACAACGGCCCCGGTTGATTCAGCTTCTGTCCCGGCTTCAGGTCGCTGGGCTTCCAGTGGGGCAAGTCGCCGACTTGCCCTACGCGGTAACGTAACACCGTATGCTCTCCGAGCGAGTCTTGCACAGTCTCGGTGTATTGCTCGCCGAAGAGAGGAGTTGTCAAGTACCCAATTTATATACCAATGATAAGTAGACAAAATCAAGCATTCTGAATTGCATATTGGCGGGGCGTTAAGCCCTGTAATGCCTCGTGCGGACGAATGGAGTTGTAATCCTCCAACCATTTTTCAGTAAGAAATCGTACCTCCTCCAAGTTGTCGAATAAGTAAGCATCCAGAATGTCTTCACGGTAGGTTCGATTGAAGCGTTCGACATAAGCATTTTGTGCGGGTTTTCCTGGCTGGATATGAAGGAGTTCGATCTGCCTTTCCTTTGCCCAGTTCTCCAAACGGTGTGAGATCAATTCGGGATCATTGTCCATACGAATGGAATGGATTGCGGCTTTCCTCTCCAATCGATCAGGTTTTCCAAAACACGAATGACACGCCCAGCAGGCAGAGATGTATCCGCTTCGATCCACAGAGCTTCCCGATTGAAGTCGTCCAAGATGTTCAAGGTACGAAACCAACGCCCATTCGTCAGGCTGTTACTCATAAAATCCAGTGACCACGTCTGATTGGCTTGCGTGACAGGCAGCCGTTTCTTGGGTTTGCGGCGCAAAATCAAGCCTAAAGCAAGGTAAATCCTGCGGATTCGTCTGTGGTTCCAAGGATGCCCTTGATTTCGCAGATAATCGATCATCTTGGCACAGCCCCAGCGAGGATGCTCTTCTGCCAGTCTGTATAACTCCTGCTCAATCGGCTCATCTTCTGATGGCAGCCCCTGATAACGAAACGCGCTTCGGCTCAGGTTCAGTGTTCGACATGCCTGACGCTCACTTAGCCTGTGGCTCTGGATGGCGTAGTTCACCAGCTCGCGTTTCTCCTCAGGTTTTATAACTTTTTTTCGACGATATCCTTGAGCGCTTGGTGTTCCAAACTCAGGGTCGCGTACATTTGTTTCAAGCGCCGATTTTCTTCTTCCAGTTCCTTTAGCCGCCGCAATGCGTTGGCATCCATGCCGCTGTACTTCGATTTCCACTTGTAAAAGGCTGCCTTGCTAAACCCGTGCTGGCGGCTTAGTTCTTCCAATGCCACTCCGGCTTCTGCTTCTTTGAGGATGGTGATGATCTGGCTTTCCGAGAATTTGGCTTTCTTCATCTGGATACTCCTGACTTGATTTTGCCACGTTCTTTCTACTTCCAGATGGTTCTATTTTAGGGGAGGGTTACCGGGAGATGCTGTGGTTGTCTAGGGTGATATCTTATAATTGCCTGATGCCAGCTCTAAAAGAATACTTTCTCTTGGATCCAGATGTTGTTTTCCTAAATCATGGCTCGTTCGGTGCGGCTCCCAAGCCTGTGATGGAGAACTACCAGAATTGGCAACTGCGATTGGAGCGCCAGCCAGTATTGTTCTTGGGTCGGGAACTGGATGGGTTGATGCGAGAGTCGCGCGTTGCCTTGGGCGAGTACCTGAATGCCGATGCCGATGACTTAGTCTACATTCCAAATGCAACGCATGGAGTAAATATCATTGCTCACTCTCTCCAACTCCAAGCGGGCGATGAAATCTTGACCACCGATCATGAATATGGCGCGTGTGATTTTACATGGGAATTCATTTGCAGTAAGACCGGTGCAAAGTACATTCGACAACCCATTCCACTACCGGTTCAGTCCGAGGAGGAAATTGTCGAGCAGTGCTGGTCAGGTGTTACCCCTCGCACAAAGGTTGTATACCTCAGCCATATTACTTCTTCAACGGCCCTGCGTCTCCCGGTGGAAGAAATCTGCCGGCGGGCAAGAGAGGCCGGAATATTAACGATCATTGATGCTGCGCACTCCCCGGGGCAGATTCCCCTTGATCTCACGGCGCTCAATGCCGACATCGTTTTTGGGAATTGTCATAAATGGTTACTCAACGTCAAGGGGGCGGGATTTCTCTATGTGCGGAGTGAATTGCAATCGCTGATCGAACCGCTTGTTGTCAGTTGGGGATACAACACAACCTCTGAGACAACCACAGGCTCGCGGTTTATTGACCTACTGCAGTGGACCGGAACCAAAGACCCAACTGCTGTGCTCACGGTTCCAACTGCCATTCAATTTATGATAGAACACGATTGGGATACTGTCCGTTGCCAATGCCATGCGCTTCTTCGCCAGGCGATAGACCGAATTTGTGATTTGACCAAACTTCCGCCATTATATCCGCTCGAATCGGATTTCTACTGTCAAATGGGTATTGCTTCGCTCCCTTCGTCAAATCTGAAAGTCCTCAAAGGTCGCATGTATGATGAATTTAAAGTAGAAGTGCCGCTGATCCAATGGCAGGACAGGCAGTTCATCCGCATCTCAGTGCAGGGGTACAATACGCAACAGGATATCGATGCACTGCTCAAGTCCTTACAGACTCTATTGCCTCAGACGGCTGTTTAGCTTGGTGTAGTGAGTGCAATTTCCAACCACAAATCGCGTCCCCAGCGCATATTTCCTGTGTTGTTTGCGCACATCACTATAAATGGTTGTGTGCGCCGAAGGGTGCGGGATTCCTATACGCGCGCCCTGAAGTGCAATCATTGCTCAAGCCCTTGGTTGTTTCATGGGGATATGAATCCGAGGCGCCCACTGGCTCGACTTTTGTTGACTACAACGAATGGTGGGGCACCCGCGATTTGGCGGCTTTTTTGACGGTGCCCGAGGCGATCCGTTTTCAGCAGGAAAATGATTGGGGCGAAGTGCGAGCGAGATGCCACCAAATTCTCTGTTCAGCACAGGAACAGGTCTGTGACATCACCGGACTGCCCCCGCTTCATTCCTCCGACCAGAGCTGGTTCGCCCAAATGACCACCGCGCCGCTCCCGGCGGATACTGAAATTGGCGTCCTCAAG
>NZ_JBXMTI010000135.1:0-34174 GCF_057083605.1 Candidatus Villigracilis sp.
AGACTAAAAAATTGCCAAAATGTTGCCAAAGTGTTGTGCGGAACACCAAAAACCAGACGCCTTTCAGCGTTTCTGTCCCACTTTTCAAAAATTATTTTTGAAAAGTGACTTTTTCGACAGTCTCAACAGCTTGCGTTAGTGGCAGTGGGGCGGAGGGTGGACTCACCGTCGAAACGGGAAAAGCCTAAAGCCAGAAAACGGCTTGAAAAACGCGCCGACTCCCCACCAGCCGCTGCACGGTGTGTTGGGTGGCGCACACAAACTATCACGCTGATTTTCGATAACGTTGAAACTCTTTTACCACATGAAAGCCCAGATTTCTATATAAATCCATGGCGCGGGTCTGATACTCACCGAACGTATCGAGCCAAATCAACTTCTCGCCGCGTTCAAGTACATCATATAAGGCACGAATTAACAGCGCACGCGCCAGTCCTTTTCGTCGCCACGCAGGTCGAATGCTCACTTGATTTACATAAACTTGACCATCTTCTATCACCATAAAGACCTGACCTACGATTTCATCACCATCCCAAGCAACATGCCAAAGTCTTGGATCATATTTTGGTTTTTGTAACTCGGCAGTATAGTAAGCCACGCGATCAAAGTCGCTCCGAAATCGGTTCTCGGAAAACGCATTTTGGTAGCATTCAATGATGCTGGAAATAATTTGGGGATAATGTTCTGGTAGCACGAGGCGCACTTCGATTTTATCTGGGAGGGAAGGCAGGTCTGGCAGTATTGTAGAAATATCAAAGCGCATTTCCAGGCTAGTGAAACCGACGTAATAACCTTCATTCAGCAAAAGCGCAGTAGCGTCTTGTTCGGTGGAGTTCGCATTTGCCGCAAACTCGAATCTTTCATTTGGATGTTGCAGAGCGGCTGACTGACGAGCTATCATCTCCCCCCAGTGAAGCATGGCAGAACCGATTCCCTTACCGCGCCACTCTGGTAAGACCCAGCCTCCGATGAAGTACACCCACACACCATCTTCTTCGTGCCAACTTTCAATCTGACTGTAACCAACGACGCGTTTATCTATTTGGGCTATTAACCATTGCTCTTGCTCTTTTGCAGCCATCGCCTGTGAAAGATAGGAACGTAATTTATCCAAAGATGGCATATCTTCATGATGAAGCGATAAATCAACCTTATCATGGGCAATGCGTCCTGTATGAATCGCGTACAATTTCTCTGCGTCTTCCTCTCCCTTGATGGAACGAAAACTAAATCCTTCAATGTTGGGAATATCGGGAATGACAACTTGGATTGTAGACATATTTTCTCCAGTGCAGTGAAATGTTTGCGTCAATATTGGCAATTTAGCCGTTCAACGGCTTATAGATTCCCTGCCACCTAAGTCCCCTTTCGGGGAAAACACCCAAATTAATATAGGCATTAGACTGCGGATGATTCACATTATAAGGCCATTAATAAAATTACTTATATCTTATCGCAAGCCCTCGAAAAGATCACGCTCAACCACACGTCCGCCATTGACGGTGCTAAAGGCACGGAGAAATGTCCCCTCGCCTAATATTTTCAGGAGGGATTCACGCGGGAGGTCAACGAATGGTCATTAATACAGTGAGTGACTACTTTTTCATACCCTCATAGCGGACGTGCATATCTCTGATATAGGTATCCACTTCGCCGAGATGCTCGTATGCTTCGGTCTGTTTGACAAATGGATTCTTATCTGTTTGCATGCTCTCCAAACCTTGATCTGTAAAAAGCGCGTACCCATGCCAACCCGTAGACTCGGAGACGTGATTCTTGGCAAGTCTATGCAGTAGGGTGACATCGTTGCCCAACAAATCTTTGATGCCTGCTACTTGTTGAAGGACGTACTCTCCGTGGTGTACCAAGAATTTTAGATCAAGCGTGGGGATTGCCTGACAGGCCTTGCACGGGCAAGTGGCTTGACTGTGCAGGGCTTTGGCTGAATCTCGAAAAGTCAGATAGGTATTGTCGATCAGTTCGAGCATGGCATTACCATCGTGCAATTGACCATCAGGCATATATGCAAAGACGGCATCGCCTTCCAACTTGACGATGGTAAGCAAGCCTTGTAATTTTTCTATGACGGCTTCCAAAAGGATGGAAATAGCTGTCTCAGCATGTTCAATTTCAGTCCGTGCGACAAAAGATGTATAACCTGAAATATCTGCGAGCATTAAGTAACCTGTTTGCGTTTTTCGTTCCACACTTGCTCCTTTTTGTATTTCTAAGTTTCTTCACGCGCCCAGGCGATTGATGCCGTCAAACGCGGCGGTCTTGTAACACTCTGCCAGCGTGGGATAGTTGAACACGTTGTTGATGAAATATTCGACCTTACCGTTGAACGCCATCACTGCCTGCCCAATGTGAACGAGTTCGCTGGCGCCCTCGCCGATAATGTGCACACCGAGCAGATCGTGCGTTTCGAGATGGAAAATCAATTTTAGAAGTCCCGTTTGGTCACCGATGATCTGTCCGCGTGCGATCTCGCGATATTGCGCCTTGCCCACTTCATACGGAATGCCTGCTTCGGTCAGTTCGTCTTCATTGCGGCCAACCGTAGAAATTTCAGGAATTGTATAAATGCCATATGGGAAAAGTTCGGGCGTATGCTGGGTTGGCACACCAAAGGCATGACACGCCGCCAACCTGCCCTGTTCCATCGAAGTGGAAGCCAGCGATGGAAAGCCGATCACATCTCCAACCGCGTAGATGTTTGAGATGTTGGTTTGAAAATGTTCGTTTACTTTCAATAAACCGCGATCTGTGGATTCGATTCCCACCGCTTCAACATCAAGCGCTTTTGTTGCACCCGTGCGGCCAATGCTGTAAAGCGCCATCTCCGTGACGATCTGTTTGCCGCTTGCAAGATGTACCCTTACGCGATTCGACTGATCGTCGGTAATCGGTTCAATGGCTTTCACTTCCTCCCCAAGCCGCATGATCGCGCGCTGTTGATTCAGATGATAGGTGAGCGAGTCGATGATCTCCTCATCCACAAATGGGAGCAGACGGCGGCGCTTGTCTATGATCGTCACTCGGACGCCGAGGGCGGCGAACATGCTGGCATATTCGAGGCCGATCACGCCCGCGCCGACAACTGTCAGCGTGCGAGGCAGGTGATCGAGTTTGAGCAGGTCATCGCTGATGAAGATGCGTTTTCCGTCGAATGGGATGTGCTCACTGCGGGTGGCATTCGTCCCCGTGGCAATGACAATATTCGCGGCGGTGGCATCGCGCCAGCCTCGCCCATCCACGAATTTTAAGCGGACTGTATTCTTGTCAACAAAAGAGGCCTCTGCAGAAATCAGCTCTACGCGGTTGCGTTGAAGTTGATGGCGGACGATGTCGAGTTCATGCTGGATCACGTGATCGGTGCGATATAGGAGGTCGGCCATGGTGATATTTTCCTTCACCGTGTATGAAGCGCCGTATAAACTTCGTTCCTGATATCCTGAAAGATGGAGCACCGCTTCGCGCAATGTTTTACTTGGGATGGTGCCCGTATTGATACATACGCCCCCGAGGATTGTCTTGCGCTCAACCACGCCAACACGCTTATCAAGTTTCGCCGCCTGGATTGCCGCGCGTTGCCCCGCTGGCCCCGAACCGATCACCAAAAGATCATACTCGTACTCAGCCATCGTGACCTCCATCACCTCTAAAGTTTGCAGTCCGATGGTTGTATTATAGCATTATGGAAAACGATCTCGTTGACATTAAGTCCGAGACCGTTTTTATCTTAGTGGGCTCGTTTCCCTCTCCAAATCCGAACTATATATGTTGAATCTTATGTGCGCTTTTGCGTGCGGATTTGGGGAGGGTGCCCGATAGGGCAGGAGGGGCCGTTGATATTATTCCGAGACTGTTTTCCCTATTGCTCAAGCAAAGGGAGCCACAAATAAACCTGGTCGTAATATTCGTTATTTAATCTTTTTGCTTCTGGTTCCTGCCCAAATACCTTGAAGCCATGTTTCTCCAGAAGGGAAATTGCTTCCTTGCTTGTAACGGTGACCACTGCCCGAATTAATCTGAGATCAGGTGTTTTTTGCGCAGCCTTAATTACCTCATTTAATAATGCACCCCCGAATCCTTGTTTACGTTGATCAGGCTTAACGTATAACCCCCAAAGTGTGGACTTGTGCATAACCGATGGACGCAAATCGCGATTGACACCAACCAAACCAACCAAATTATCGTTTTTCCATGCACCGAAAATTGGTGTGTCCTGCCTCTCCTCACTATTGATGAGGAGCTTATTAATTGTTTCGCGCGGCGCATTTTTCCATGCTTCTGCATCAGTCGCAAATTCCTCGGGACACTCTTCAAGGCTTGCAAGTCTCAATGAATAAAAATGTTCGTAGCCTTTTGGAGTTAAACGGGTGATTTTCATATGCACCAATCATACATGACTTTTTAGCTAAAGGTGGTGTGGTTAATCAAAAAACGGTCTCATTGACATTACGCCCGAGACCGTTTTTTATCTCTCCATCTTTCTTTTTCCCAATTCAAGCAAGTGTTGCATTTGCCAGTCCCGTTCTTTAGCTACAGCGGACTCTGCATCAGCGGCGTCCGCGGCTCTATGGATCGCCTGTAAGACATAAATGGCTGCGCCAATGGAATGAGTGGGAACATGAGCCGTTGCCACGGCCTGACCTGCGGCATGGGCCGCAGAACGAGCTGCATTATCCTCACCAACATCACGAGCCGCAGCATGAGACGAAAGCGAAGCCTTGCGAATGACAGCCATTTTGAAAACCCCGGTATCGATCCATGCCTGAAGTGTTTCGATAGCATTTCGAGGGCGAGGGTTTTCTGGATATTTACCTTCAAAATAGGGCATGACGCGCTCCGCACAATCAATCGCCCAGACGGCTAATGTTTTGTGCTCAACATTCTTTATAAGCTCCACAAACTCGGCTTTGTGTTTTGCGAGTGAAAATTTGGACTTTTTCATTTTGTGATTCTAGCATAACTAGTTTAACCCCTCTCCCGTCTCCCCCTTGGGGGAGACGGCCAATACTTGCCTGAAACCAAACCTTGGCTTGGAAATTCAACAACCCCATCACACAGAAAAGAAGTCAACTCAATGCCCTCTCCTTTAGGAGAGGGACAAACCGTCCCGCCGATCCATTACCGCCATCTGGGTGAGGTCGCTCTTCCCATTCCATCCGAGACCGTTTTTCATCTTGCAATTTTATGCCACCTCACAAATATCCATTGAGTTCATTTACATCACTTATAACTACAGTATTGTATTTCTTATCCAGCCCACTTCGCGTAATTGAATCTCGCCAGAAATTTTCTGTAACCACAATGTCGCAGTAAGGGATTGCTGTTTGTAAAACTGAAATATCCGCAAGGTCATTTTTATCAACTTCTTTATCCCAATGTGCGTTTCTTCTGGAAGCCAATTCTGTTTCAATATCAAGACATGGTATCCCATCGATAAATTCAGCAAATTTGCCCTGTCCAAGAGAGGTTATGTCGTCAAGCGACTTTTCGTAGGTGCTGAGTGCATTGTTTATTGTTTCTCTTAATACCACCTGTAGGTTGGCAAGGTATAAATTTTTCTGGTCAGCTTCAGTATGAAAGCGTGATGCAAGCTTTCTACGAAACATTTCAATGGCTTTAGCATTTTTTGTTGTGCTTTCCATGTATTTTTTATTAATTTCTTTGAGTTCAGATTCGTCCGTTGCCTCTCCCGACAGAATTAATTCTGTTATTAATGGTGAAGACGCAACTTCGTTGAATAACTCTAAGAAATCTTCTGACCTAGCGATTGGATCATCAATTGTCCTTGTGATTATCAAGCGCGTATCTATTCCTAGGGCAAAATTTAGTCCGTGACCAAACATCGTTGGCGGATTGGGTGGTTCATATCCGAATACTTTTGATCCTGAGATTTGTATTTCTGTTCGCACCATGTTTTCGTTAAAAGCTATAGCCCATCCTTGAGAAATTGTAGCCATTACCTTTGATAATCGTTGACGGCTAGAAATATCAGTTCTTTTCTGTGTTTCCACCACGTGGCAGGAAGATAATGGAAAAACTACCTTTTTGTTCTTGACACTCTTCAAGACTTTTTCAAGCGTGGCTTTGAATTGATCTCCACCAGGAAGATTATGATAAGCCCTCGCCAAATCTATCCATTTATTTTGATCTAAGTAGACAAATAAAGTTTCACCATTTTTCATCTCCCCTCCCACCATCCCATCAACTCACTCAACGCCAGGCTCGGCGTGGCATCACCCTGACGTCCTGAATTCCAGGTCACGATCAAATCTTTTTTCGCGCGCGTGATCCCCACGTATAACAAACGCAGGCGTTCCTTCACGTAGCCCAGCCGCGAGCGCATCGTCGCTGCGCCTTCATCGTACCAGTCGTATTCACTCGTCGACTCCAGCGCGGTCAACTGCGCCAGCGCCTCCGCTTCCAAATTCAACCCACTGCGAATAAACCACTTCTCCGAAATAAAACGGTCATTCGGCATGTTCGACGGGAAGTCATAATTATTGACCGACATCATATACACGCGGTCCCACTCCAGCCCCTTCGCCTTGTGCATCGTCGTCACCACCACCTTGCCTCTGTGAGCGTTCGGGTCAAAGCCCGAATCGTCCGACGAGAATCCAATGAAACGCCGCTCGTTCTTCGCGATCACCGCCAGTTCCGACGTCAACTCAGGCAGGCGCCAATCCGCGTGGTCGTTCGCGGCACCCCTCAGCACCAGCGCCAGTTTATGCGCCAGCGCCAGATCATGCGCTTCGCTAAACACATCCTGTGCCAGCGTCAGCACCAGTTGATCGATGGGCAGCGTCACCCCATTCAACCATCTCTGGACATTGACTCGAAACTCTTTTAATTCCTCGATAACTTGCTCCGCTTCAGACTCACTGATAGTTGCCAGCCAGTCATTATCTTTTCGCGGCGCGATGAAGTTTTCCACATCAACCAGCTTGCGCAAAAGAGCAGTTACGTAGTTGAGTAGTTCGGTAGTCGAGTAGTCACCGCCCGCCAATTCTCCAATCCTCTTATCCTCTCGGCCAGTCTCTAATCTCCAATCTCTTCTCCATACCTCATAAACTTTAGATAACTTCCTTGCAGAACTTGGATCAGATAAATACGATAACAAGTAACTCAACGATCCCGCCGCCGCACGCGTGGTGGACGTGGATGAGATCAACTCGATCACTTCAATATTTTTCTTCTTGAGCGCTTCGATCACTTCAATGCCGCGATTGTTGCGTGGCACAAGCACCGCAATGGTCGGCTTTTGTTCATCTTCGGCAAATGAATCCAAATGACTCTTGATCGACTTGATCACTGCATTCAATTCTTCTTCGGGTGTGAATTTCGTGCTAACCAATCGAATCCCCTTTGGGTTATCAGGCGGGTTCTGCTGCGGATCATCTTCGGGAACAGGTACGATGTGCGGAGTTCCCAATGCATCGCGCACGTTTGGGTCAGGGTGCGCATTCATTGTCCAGTCGATCAAATGATTTGCCAATGCAATGATCGATGGCTGTGACCTGCCCGACTCTGGCATGTCCTGGCTGGGGTTTTCATTGATAAATCTACGCAGCAAGTCTGGGTCGGCGGTTGTGAACGTTTCAAAGATGGCCTGATTTGGGTCACCCACACGAACCCAATTGCCCCCATTCGTAGGGGCGGGGTCTCCCCGCCCGCTAGATAACAAAGACAGTATCCTCTGCTGTGACAGACTCGAATCCTGCGCCTCATCTTCCAAAATGAACGGATAGCGAAAACGCAAGCGCTCTAAATATTCCTCATCTGATTCAAGCAGAGTTAATGCTAAACGAATGAGATCATCGAAGTCCACTGCTCCGCGATAGGCGAGGGCGCGCTGATAGTCCGCGTAGATGCTCCAGCCGAGTTCAGCGAGTGGTAACGGCGCGAAAGAAGCGTCTAGTTTGGCACGCAGGCTTTCGGGAGTCAGGAGGCGATCTTTGGATGAACGGATAAAGGCTAAGGCGAGGGAATCCACCATATCGGGCAATTGTGATCGACGCACCCAATCCAGTTTGGATGGATCGAGGGCGGGGTCGAGATAATCATCCAGCGAGTGCGACGCCAGCCACGCATTTACCGACTCGCGGCGGATGAAACCCGCCTCACGCTCGTCAATGATGCTGAAGCGCTCCTCAAGACCCACGCGCCCGGGCTTCTCGCGGACAATGTCATGCGCCAGCCCATGCAGTGTGCGCACCCGATATTTGTACAAGGCCTGCAACGGGTTGGCAAAAAAGCGTTTGATGCGCGCCTCGAAATTATCCACCGCCGAGTTGACGAGGGTGACGATGAGCACTTCCTGCCCATCCTGCAATTGGTTGTTGTGAATGATCTGCGCCGCGAGGGCAGAGAGGATATGCGTCTTGCCCGCACCTGGGACGGCGGCAATGCCAAGGCGGCCGCCGTTATAGCGGAGGATGTTTTGTTGGGAGGGTCGAGGGGTGAAGGGAGTTGTCATATGTGGATGTGTAAGGTATCAAGTTGTTCTTGGGTATTTCTGTTTCAATGAGATGATTCTACACTGTGAACCCGCACGGCGATAAACCACCGTGCTATTTTTACAAAGCCCACTTCAGCGGGCTAGGCGGCTTGAGCCGCCTTCGCAGGGATAGCTGTGGGGTTCATCCCACGGCGGGCAATGCCGAGCAACAAACCTGCCAAAGTAAATCACCCCTCATCCATCCGCTCCATCGGCGCGATCAACGTCCCGTCCGCGTGGTGTTGTTTCTGATTATGAATATATCGTACCACTGATGAAAGATTTTTCTCACCAAACGATAACACCCCATATTCGTCCTGCCAATAAAATTCAAAATCAGGCTTGATAATGTGATTGACGTAATGCGAACTATTCCCTTTCACATCCCCAATGAATTTCGCAGGTGCTACTTTCGGCGGAATGGAAACGGCAAGATGAGCATGATCTTCGATCCCGCCAATGGCATGGACAAATCCTCCCATGTCTTGTGCCTTTGCTGCGATGACACGGTACAACTCAGGCTCAAGAGCTGGGTCAATCAATGGCAAACGATTCTTCGCGCCCCAAATAAAGTGATAGTAAAGTTTCCAATATGGCATGTGCTGATTTTACTAAAGAATTCACAACAATTTCCAAACCATCACCCACCATATGCATGGAACTTTTTAAGTTAAAAATAAGTCAAGTAGTATATAAATAACTTGGAGGTATACCCATGAAAATCAAAACCCCGTCTGTTTTGCTTTTAGTGTTTGCCTTAACTATGAGTGCTTGTGGAGCTCCTGCTACCTCTGCACCGTCAGACCAGCCGCTTGCCGTGGAGGATACAGCCAGTTTCCTTACTGCATTGCAGGCATCCGGCGCAACAGCGGAAATCACCGATTCGGTGACGCAGGATTTCTTTAGCCCCGAAGGCAGCATCATCACGCTCAATGGGACAGATATTCAAGTCTTTGAATACGATGCTGCACAAGCGATGGAGAGCGAAGCCTCGCAAGTCGCCCCTGATGGTGGTTCCATTGGAACATCCATGGTCACGTGGATGGATGCTCCGCATTTCTACAAGACTGGTCGTATCATTGTGCTTTATGTTGGAAGCGACTCAACGATTCTGGATTTGCTTGAAAAGGTGCTCGGTCCTCAACTTGCGGGCAGATAAGGACTACTTCTAAATTTAGAGCGGGGGCAAAAGATTAATACTCAATGCTGAATTCTTCCAGCATTGAGTATATTTTTAGAACTGCATTCGATCTTGTTTCGATTCCTGAATACGAACCGGGATATTGGTTTAGTGCTAATTACCCATTCAAAATACCTTGCTTTTGCGTATAATAGATAATTAAGGGACCAATTCCCCGATTTACTAATTTAACTTTACTGGAGTGCCTCGCTTATAGGAGCGAGAGGAGGTTCATGAGAACGAGTGCTGCTACTCTCTTTCAGTTTGGTAAGTTATAACCACCATCAGATAAGAGGAGAACCTAATGCATACAAACAAAGCTCGTTTAGTGGTAATGGTCGTCATGATCTTCGTACTGGCGGCATTTCCACTCTCTGCTGGCGCATCCCATTCATGGGGTAATTATCACTGGGCGCGCACAGCCAATCCCTTCACCATCAAGGTGATCGACAGCATGACCACCGACTGGGACGGTAACCTGGATATCGCCATCAGCGATTGGGATGCTTCATCGGTGATGAACGTTGTGGAAGAAGCGGGAGATTCCAGTTTCAAAACCCGTAAACGTTGTGTCGCTGTTGCCGGCAAAGTTCACGCCTGTAACGCAACATATGGAAACAATGGCTGGCTTGGAATTGCCCAAATATGGGCAAGTGGAAGTCATATTACCCAGGCCACTGCCAAGATGAATGATACTTACCTCTCAACTTCAAGTTACAACGAAGTGAATCGTCAGCACGTCATCTGCCAGGAGATCGGTCACGATTGGGGCCTGGACCATCAGGACGAATCTGGCGCCGACTTGAACACTTGCATGGATTACGCTGATGCACTCGACAACGAGCATCCCAATGCGCATGATTATCAACAACTTGAAACCATCTATGCCCATCTGGATAGCAGCACAACAATTGCTTCTGTTCCAGCTGGCTTTGCCAATGCCGATGTTCATGCTCAGGAGAACTGGGGCGAGAAAGTTTCTGAATCAGCTGATGGCCGCTCCGCCATTTTCGTCCGTGACTTTGGTAATGACTTCAAGATCTTCACTTTTGTGACCTGGGCCAAATAACCGTCACATACATATAAATTTATCAATCAACAAATCCCCTTCCCAACTAACTGGGAAGGGGATTTGTAGTTCATAGTTAAAACACTTATTTTGCTTGCCCCGAATCCACATCGACCATCAGCCCTGAAGTATCCACAGCTTCAAAGTCATTGCCCGTCAACACATCCAGCAGGTGAAGCATGTCGTTGTCCCAGCGCTCATCAGGCGCGCCAGTGATGTACCAATTAGATCCATTATCAGCCAAAACAATTCCGTAGGTTTTCATGGCACGCAAAATAATCTGTAATTCTTGTGGAAAGCCTGAGATGTCATAATCCGCTTTCAAGCGAAAGCATGCACCCATCGAGGGAATCCCATCTTGAACGTCAGATGTCTGATGGCGCGCGGGCCAGATGTAACCCGCCGTATCTTCGGCAGTAAATCGCAGTGCATGGTTGATCTCACCCGCAATGATTTCATCATAGCGAACCAAGCCAGGCAAAATCGGCAAACCCGCTGCATCGGCGGATGTCCAATCAGCGGGGCGCAAGTCATTGGAGTTCAAGTCCCAGATTGCGCCTGAACCGCCGCTCCATTGCCCGTTATCGAAACTGGCATCATAAATCTCATAAAGAAAGCAGGTCTCTGTATCCACTACCAGGATATGCCTATCGCCCCCTGCTTCGATCTTTGGATTTTCGGGAATTGGATATGGCCCTTTATCGGATTCATCTGGATAATAAAATTCAAACGCTTCTTTCTTGACCGTTGAACCTGCCAGCACATTAAATGGGATTCCAATCAGGCCACCGTCCCACTCCCCGGAGCCAAAGTCCATGTGGAAGGATTCGGTACGGCCGATACTTTCGATCCACTGATCAGACATTGGGTGAGTCGGAAGCAAGTCCACGCGTGCGTTCCAGAAATTATTCTCGGGGAACATCGGGCAGTTTGCAATAGTCGGTCCGGTATTTGTTGATTGAGTCGGTGGAAAATCGATGATTTGTGTAATCACGACCACAGTCACAGGCCGCGAAGTGGGGTTGGGTACAGGCGAGGTTGGAATGGTAAGACACGCAAGCAAAAACAATGCAATCAAAATGATGAAAATGTTTTTGTTCACGTGATGACCTTTTGAAATGCACGCAGCAAAGTCCCCCGCTGTTCGAATCCTGTTTCGCCGAGGTCTGATATGGCCAGGTAAATTTTTTCACGGCAGCGGCACAGCAGCCCGCCCGCCAACCTCGCCAGTGAGTCAACTTCTGCATTTACTTCATCCGAATCAACCCATAAACGTCCCTGCTCCCAATGACGGGACAACACATATGGCTGAGTCAGCGGCTGTAACAGGCGTTGCACCCAGCCGCTTGAACCAGGGTCAAGCCAGAATTGGATGGTTACAGGTCTATTCATCATTAAAAAGCTGTGTGCCGGCGCAACCAGGACCGCATCTTTATCTTCGCTGCGCCATGATTCCAAATATTGAGCGGCGATCACACCGTCTTCCAGCATGGCGAGATATTCGCGCCCAAGATCGAAGGAGGGGCTATCCATGTTCACATACGAAGGTTCCATTGCATTGCGAAATTTCTTGATCGATTCGATTAAGCTGGCTGCCACGCGCACCGCATCCAGATTCGAATGAAAGCCATAATCAGGCTGCGAGATCACTTCGCCGAATAATTTCCGCATGAAGAAATCCAATGGCAGGGGAGTGCTTGAGCGATACTCTTCCAGCCATTTTTGGAATGTTGTGTATCTTTCGCCCAGGGAATACGTAATGCGTTCCTGGGTTTCAGCCTTGATCTCGTCGAAAGTTGAAAGACGAAAATCTTTTGCGCGATATACGATCTCAGTCAATAATTGTGCGCGGATCAAATCCGTGTTTAACGCGAACATAAGCGCGTGAGCCACGTCAAACTTTGTGGGGCGGATATTCCAATGCGGATGTGCCAGCGCAGAAAGCGTGAGCAATGTTTTGCTTGCGGCTTCATCGCGCAATGAACGTGATGGACGATGCGTGCGCCAGGGTATCTTTGCCGCCTCCAGGCGGTTTGTAATTGAAAACCGTAATGCGTCCGTAAGATAGGGTGCGATGATGACGATCTCAGATGGTGGTATGCCATCATCTTCCACCAATGACCTAACCCTGCTTGTGATCTCATCCAGCATTTCAGGGTAAAAATGCGCCAGGATAAATTCCATCGTATGGTTTGTATCAAACGCTGGAAAAGATTCGCTTCTTATTGCTGACACAAGCGAATTGGATAATTGGATGATATTCCCTGATGAGACAAATGATTCGTTTAGCTCGATAATTTCATCACACCCTTCGCTCAAAGCCGCGCCGGTAACTGGATCGCCTCCGAGGAAACTTCGATACCCCGCATCTGTGTCGTAGATCAACAGCGCCGAGTCGAAATCCGCGAGCCATTCGCCGATGATGTCGTGTGCGCGAGCTGCATCTTCCTCCACGTTATCATAAATGAGGTGACGATATGTATTCACAAGATATGCGCGTACTTGTTCCTGTTGCCACAAAATATTTGTAAAGACTTCAAGTTGAAGCGAGAAATCCAGCAGATTATGGCTCAGGCAGTATTCACGAAATAAAGTGGCACATTCCTGGGCATCTGCATAGACGCGGCGTTGGGCAGGGTCACCAAACCAGGCTGAGTCCAGCCGCGAGCCGATCTCTGTATATGGAAAGCCGACCACTGCGGCTTTGTTTAAGTTATCAATTATTTGGGAATAAAGGCGATTGCGGTTGATGGTCAGCGATTGAAAGTATCCCTTTTCTTCGAGCAAGGGGCGCACCAGATATGCCATGTAATATTGTGCGGTTTCAAGAGTGAGGAATATCGGAGGCAGCTCTGGGTTTTTAAATCCAGCCGCTTCTGCAGCGATGGGCCAGAATAGATCACACATGCGTTTGGCAAGACCACCAATCGTAGCGGATGTAACCTCTCCGCCAGCGCGCCGCTCAGGGCTGTAAAGCAAATCGAGATAGGGTTCTTGCAGAGTCCGCTGCGGGGTGAGCATTAAAATGGAATCAGCCGAAATACCTTGAGCGAGCAAGTAGCGCATCCGCTCGACACCTGCTGTAGTTTTCCCCGTCCCAGCACGGCCTGAGACGAAGAGTTTACGGTCAAGGGGAGATTCAATGATCTGACGCTGAAGCAGGCTGAAAGTAGGCATGAAGCGAGGGTAAGGTATCGTGAGGGATTTGTCAATAATGGCTTCAGACTGAGACCGCCGTATTTTTCCGCGCTAAAATCGTTGACAGGTGTGCCCACCCGCATGTATAATACCGTCCGCTTCAGCCCCGGAGGTTAGAACCGGGGCGGTTGCCTGTAAATAACCCAGCTTCCCCACAGTTCGGCGTAGAGTGTAAGTTCTCCGCAGGACGCGCGGCGAAGTGATGACTGGAGATCATAAATAATGAGAACTGCTATCGTTGAAAGTGGCGGCAAACAATACCGCGCCGTCGAGGGCTCCACCATTGATGTGGACCGCCTGGCCCATGAAGTAGGTAAAAAGTTTGACTTTGAACGCGTCCTCCTGATGCTTGATGAAGACAGCATCATGATTGGGACTCCCACTGTTGGTGATGTAAAGGTTTCTGCCACAGTTGTGGAACACGTAAAAGGCCCCAAGGTTATTTCTTTCAAATATCGCCCGAAGAAGCGCATCCGTGTTAAGGGTGGGCATCGTCATCAATATACCCGTTTGATGATCGATTTCATTGGCAAGCCCGGCGAAGAACGCAAGGCTGCCGCGAAGAAAGAAGCCCCAGCCAAGGTTGAAAAGGCCGAAGTAATGGAAGAAGCCAAGATCGAGAAGCAAGCCAAGGCGCCGAAAGAAGCGGCTAAGAAGTCTGAAAAGGCGCCCGCAAAAAAGACCACGACAACAAAAACAAAATCGACTTCCAAGTCGTCATCCACCAAGAAGACTGATAAGAAGTAGAGTGAGGTAGAAATGGCACATAAAACAGGTGGCGGATCAACCCGCAACGGCCGTGACAGTAACTCCCAGCGTTTGGGTGTAAAACGTTACGCCGGTCAATTTGTTCTTTCTGGCAATATCCTTGTCCGCCAGCGCGGCACCAAGATCAAGCCAGGCATTAATGTATTAGTTGGCAAAGATGATACTTTGTTCGCAATCGCGGACGGAGTTGTGATGTTCGATGTAGTGCACGGACGCAAGCGTGTTAACATCATCCCGGCTGAGGTTGAATAAGATGCGAGCAGATATCCATCCTACAGTTTTTGATGCGAAAGTTACCTGCGCTTCCTGCGGTAAGACATGGACCACCATATCCACCAAAAAGGAATTGCGCATTGACGTGTGTTCCAATTGTCACCCATTCTTCACCGGTGAGTCTGCAAGACTGCTTGATGTTGAAGGTCAGGTGGATCGCTTCTACAAGAAGCTTTCTGCGCGCCAGACCTATGTGGAGCAGAAAAAAGCCAAAGAAGAAGCTTTGAATTCTCCCGACCGCTCGATTGATGACATCGGCCTCGCCCCTCGCGCGGTGGATGCGCTCAAGAAAGCCGGTGTTCTGACCATTGGTCAGGTTATTGCAAAACTTGGCGACGGCGATGCCGCTCTGTTGGAGATCGCAGGTTTTGGTCAATCTTCGTTGACTGCCACCAAGAAGAAACTGCGCGCCTTGGGATTTGAACTTCCTGAAGTTTTAAAATCCACCAAGCCTGAAAAAACCACCGAAGCTGAAGCAGGCGAGTAGACTTTATTCTTCGGGACTTTGCCCACAGGGCTATGTCAGAGATAGGTTTCTCAGGTAAACTAGGCAGGCAGATGCACAAAAGCATCTGCCTGTTTTCATAATTACCCTCACCCTGTCCCTCTCCCAAAGTGGGGGAGGGTGCCAAAGGCGGGTGGGGCCGGAGAATTGAATGAAGCATACACAGGGTTCTATAGAAGTTGTTTGTGGTTCAATGTTCAGCGGCAAGACAGATGAATTGATCCGCAGGCTTGTAAGGGCGAGGATTGCAAAGCAAAAAGTGCAGGTCTTCAAACCCGCCATTGATGTGCGCTACGCAGCTGAAAAAGTGGCATCTCATGCTGGTTCCACCTTCGATGCTATTCCTGTTGAAAAAGCCCTCGATATTCGTTCGAAACTTGATAAAGATACAACCGTCGTCGGCATTGACGAAGCCCAATTCTTTGACCCCGAAGTGGTGACCGTTGCCCAGGAATTGGCCGCGCGAGGTGTGCGTGTGATCGTGGCTGGCCTGGATATGGATTTTCGTGGCGAGCCATTTGGCTCCATACCGGTATTAATGTCAGAAGCAGAGGATGTTTTGAAGCTTCATGCCATTTGCATGGTATGCGGCGGCAATGCCTCCCGCACACAGCGATTGGTTAATGGAAAACCCGCCCGTTATGATGAACCGATCGTGATCGTTGGAGCATCTGAATTATATGAAGCACGCTGTCGTCAGCATCACGAAGTCCCGCGTTAGCGGGGCGAGGTCCCGCGCTAGAAAAAAACCACAGATTGCGCAGATTTAACAGATTAGAAATCAGCGTCATCTGAAAAATCTGCGGATAATGTAATTGGTGAATTATGCAAAACTATCAGGATGTGCTCGCTGAAATTTTAATAGATGCTGAAACCTTACAAACGCGCGTCAAGGAGCTGGGCATTCAGATCAGCGCGGATTATTCCAATGAAGACCTGCTGCTCATTTGCATCCTGCGTGGCGGCGTGCCATTCATGGTTGACCTCAGCAGGCATATTACTTTGCCGCATATGATGGACTTCATGGCAGTTTCATCCTATGGTGTGGGGAATCGTGAATCAACTGGCTCTGCCCGCGTTACTCTTGATCTGCAAACGGATATTCGTGATAGGAATGTATTGTTGGTTGAAGACATTATCGATAGCGGACATACCATCTCTGCTGTTTTACAAATGCTCGAGACCCGTCAGCCAAAAAGCCTGAAAGTTTGCGCCCTGCTCGATAAACCCGAGCGGCGCGAAGCGAATGTCCCAATTCATTATCTTGGTTTCGCCATTCCAAATAAATTCGTATTTGGTTACGGGCTCGATCTTGATGAATACTATCGTAACCTGCCTTTCGTTGGCGTGGTTGACCTCGACAAATATAAACCATCCTCCTGATCCTTGAATTGGATGGGGTTAAAATAATGGACAAAGAAACTTCCAATTCTGAAAAACTTCATTCGCCATATGCAGGTCGTTGGGTGGCCCGCGTGCGCGGACGCATCGTTGCGCAGGGCGGCACACCTGAACAGGCTCTGCGCGCATCACAATCCAGCCGTTATAAAGAAAAACCAGAGATCATTTTTATGCCAGTCCCTTTTTCATTACCACCCTTGATAGATAAGATAAAGGATGCCCTGCCCGCCGATCAGGAGATTTATCTCGTCGGTGGGGCAGTGCGTGACTTATTAACTTCCCGCCTCGCACCCGACCTGGATTTTGCTCTGCCCTCGAATGGCATTTCCCTCGCTCGAAAAGTTGCCAATACCCTCAATGCCGATTTCATGCCTCTGGACGATGAACGTGATACAGGCCGCGTTGTGCTGACTCAAGAGGATGGCAAACGTATCTACCTCGATTTTGCTACTTATCGCGGCGCAACTCTGGAAGAAGACCTGCGCGCCCGTGATTTCACCATCAATGCCATTGCATTCAACCTGCGCGATAACACGATCATTGATCCCATGGAAGGCGCAAGCGATATTCGTGCCAAAGTCATCCGTGCCTGCTCACCAAATTCATTATCAGATGACCCCGTCCGCATCTTGCGCGCAGTGCGTCTGGCCGCGGGGCTTGGATTCAAAATAGATAAGAACACCCGCGAGTTGATGAAACAATCCGCAGACCAGCTTGGGCGCATTTCTGCCGAACGCCTGCGGGACGAAGTCTTCAAGATGCTTAACAGCCCCAAAGCAGATGCGTCCATCCGCGCGTTGGAAATGCTCGGCGTGTTGCAACACCTCATGCCTGAGTTGCTCGCTATGAAAGGCGTGGAACAATCTCCGCCGCATGTCTACGATGTCTGGACACATACCCTCGCCGTGCTGGATCAGCTCGACCAGGTCCTTTCTGGTTTGCGTGTGGGTTACGATGCTGATAAAACGAACGATATGTTCACAGGTCTGCTTGGCTTGCGCCTGGGGCGTTACCGCGAACAAATTGCAGTGCATCTCGCAACGCCACTTAATGTGGATCGTTCACATCGTTCACTGCTTTTCTTCGCCGCACTGTATCACGATGTGTGCAAACCCGAAACAAAAACGATTGATGATGCAAAGCGCATCCGCTTTTTCGATCACGACGTCAAAGGCGCAGAGGTTGCCGCAAATCGCGCCCGTGCCTTCAACCTTAGCAATGATGAAGTCGATAGATTGCATGCCATCATCAAAAATCACATGCGGATTCATTTCTTCGCTGATCGTATGATAAATGAAAATCAAACACCTTCGCGTAAAGCCATTTATCGTTTCTTTCGCGATAGTGGAAAGGCAGGCATAGATATCATCTTGCTCGGCCTGGCCGACCTGCGTGCCACCCGAGCCAATGAGCTTACAATAGAAACATGGACTGCCTATCTGGACATCGCCCGCATTCTGCTTGAGAATTATTGGGAACGCCCTGAAGAAGTGGTCGCCCCGCCGCGCCTGCTGGATGGGCACGAATTGATGAAAGAGTTAAAAGTTGCACCTGGCCCCATGGTGGGTCAGTTGCTTGAAGCTATCCGCGAGAATCAAGCCGCAGGCAAAATTGAGAACCGTGAGCAGGCTTTAACTTTTGCACGCGAAGAATTAGCGAAAGGATTTAATGGTGAATCATGAACCTTGTTTTCTTTGACCTGGAGTCACAAAACCTGTTCCAGGATGTTGGCGGGTATGAAAATATAGAAAAACTGCGCGTTGCATGCGCAGTTACCTGGGCTACCAAAACCAATGATTTTTCTGTCTATTGGGAGAAGGATATCCTGGCCCTGATTGAAGAATTAAAATCCGCGACAAAAGTCATTGGATTCAACCTGCGCGGATTTGACTATCAAGTACTTCAGCCTTATGCACCTGAAATACGCTTCGCCTCTCTCCCCACCCTTGACCTGCTCCTCGACCTGCAAAAGATTCTTGGCTTTCGCATCAGCCTCGATACCATTGCCAGCGCCACCCTCGGCGCAGGCAAGACTGCCGAAGGTGTACAATCGGTTGAATGGTTTCGGAATGGCGAGTTGGATAAGGTCGCTGAATACTGTAAAGCAGATGTAGATATTACACGCCGTGTCTATGAATTTGGACGCGATAATGGACATATTTTTTATAAATCAAAATTAGGCAGCAAATTGAAAGTAGAGGTCAAATGGAAATGAACACTATTACTGTAAACGGCATTGACTTGGCTTATGCCCGTCACGGCGCTGGAAAACCACTTCTGCTGATCCATGGTTTTCCACTCGATCACACCTCGTGGGATCAAGTATCACCCTTACTGGAAAATGAATTTGACTTGATCTTGCCTGACCTGCGGGGGTTCGGTGAATCTACTACAGTTGAGTCTCAATATACGATGACAGACATGGCGGATGATCTCGCAGGTCTACTGAATCATTTGGGGATTGAGAAGACTGCTATTGTAGGTCACTCAATGGGTGGGTATGTAGCTTTGGCATTCGCCAAAAAATATCCGCAGCGCGTAAGTGGGTTGGCATTGATCTCTTCGCAAGCCGCAGCAGATGCACCCGAACGCAAAGAGGGGCGTTATAAAACTGCTCAGGATGTCGCTGAAAAAGGGGTAGGTGTAGTAGTTGAAGCCATGGCTCCTAAGTTTTCGGATAATGTGGAAGTGCAGGCGTCCACCCGTAAAATGATGGAAAGACAAAAGCCATCTGCCATGATCGGTGCGCTTGAAGCGATGGCTGAACGAGATGATTTACTGCCGCATCTTTCCTCTTTCAGCTTTCCACTAGTGCTTATTCATGGAGATCACGATGCCTTAATTCCAATTGACCGTGCGCGCGAGATCAAAACAGCAATTCAAGCGGCGCACCTGATCGAAATACAAGGCGCTGGCCATGTGCCGATGATGGAATTTGCGAAGGAAACCGCCGAAGCATTGAAAAAATTGAAGTGAAATAAACATCCCCGCTACGAGTAGCGGGGATGTTCGTTAGAAAACAGAATCAGGCCCCGGCTAGGATGGAAGCGGCTGTGTGTTTGGGGACACTGAGTCTGTATTTTTCAGTTTGGACTTATCCAGCAGTGCGCCAGTCCGCCTGACCATCTTCCTGATATGTGCAACCAGCACGCCGCTTGGCACAGGCTTCACCAAAAAGTCGTCGGCGCCTGCATCTAAAACGCTGGCTACCATGCGGGGATCGTTGATGGCTGAGAGAATAAGAATGGGAACATTACTGAATTGGCGAACTGCTTTGCAAACCTGCCATCCATCAACTTCGGGCATCATTAGATCAAGGAGCACAACACTCGGATTATTTTCCCTGGCAAGATTAATACCTTCCGCACCGCTGTTGGTTGTGATCACTTCAAAGCCATGCGTCTTTAATAGCATGCTCATTAATTCTGTAATGGCAGTATCGTCGTCAATTACTAATATTTTTGTGGACATAATTTTCTGTTTGCCTATTATCACTTATTTAGCCATTATTGAACTTTGCAATGAGTTTACAGCTTGTATTGTCCTTTCATTAACAGCACTTTTGCCCTTATCCGCTAATCTGCGCCAATCTCCGCGAATTCTTGAAATGATTAGTGTCGATCAGCGTGGACATCGTGCCCGTAGGGTATCAGCGGATTATTTTTGAGTAAGCGAAAGCCCAAATTAAGTAATTTAAGTTGCTACCTTGTAATAAAAAGGAACGTGTCACCCAGAAGGAGCGCGCTCTCCGCGACTGAAGGGTCGCGGTTTACGGTGTCAGAGCTGCTTCGGGGCGAAAAGCGCCCCTCAGCATGACACAACGGGAGTATGTAGCAACTTGAGGTAAGTATTGGATTGAAGTCCGCTCATCTGGTGATATTTGTCATTTGGAATTTAGACTGTTTTTGGTAAAATATTTCACAATCAACATCCAGATTTTAATAAAATCATTTCAATCCTTGTAGGAGGCTACAATGACCAAATGGGTCTATTTATTCAATGAAGTGAAAGAGGTAGAGAAAGTTGCCGGTGATTCATGGGATGATGTGAAAGCGCTGGTGGGCGGCAAAGGTTCGGGTCTGTTGGATATGACGCGCGCGGGGGTTCCCGTTCCGCCATTTTTTACAGTAACCACTGAAGCATGTAACGCATATCAAAAATTGGGGAAATTTCCCGCGGGGCTGTGGGAACAGGAATTAAAAGCACTAAAGGCAATCGAAAAGAAAACAGGCAAGAAGTTTGGAGATTCTAAAGACCCTTTGTTGGTCTCTTGCCGCTCAGGCGCAAAGTTTTCCATGCCTGGCATGATGGATACAGTCTTGAACATTGGCCTCACTGATCAAACCGCCGAAGGTATGGTGGCGCTGACGGGGAATCCACGTTTTGTGTATGACTCATATCGCCGCTTGGTGGAAATGTTCGGCTCCGTAGTGCTCGGAATTCCAGATGAAGCTTTTGAGCATCCGCTGGAAGAATATAAGCGCCGCAAAGCCTACAAACTTGATACCGACATGACGGCCGAAGACTGGAAGCAAATGGCGGAAGAGTTCAAAGCCGTCGTCAAGAAAGAGAAAGGCTTTGATTTCCCTCAAGACCCGCATAAACAATTGGAATTGGCAACTGAGGCGGTATTCAAATCCTGGAATGGCAAACGCGCTATTGATTATCGTAATGCAACTGGCATTTCGCATACCCTTGGAACGGCAGTCAATATTCAGACCATGGCTTTTGGCAATATGGGCGATGACTCAGCTACTGGTGTGGCATTTACCCGTAACCCTTCCACAGGCGACAAAAAGATGATGGGTGATTTCCTTTTCAATGCCCAGGGTGAAGATGTGGTTGCGGGCATCCGCAATGCGAATCCAATTGAAACTTTGATAGACCGTATGCCCAAAGCTTACGACGAGTTCATGAAGATCACTGCGCGGCTGGAAAAACATTACCAGGATATGCAGGATGTTGAGTTCACCATTGAGCGCGGTAAATTGTGGATGTTGCAGACACGCAACGGCAAGCGCACGGCTAAGGCCGCAGTGAAGATCGCAGTTGAGATGGCTAATGAAGGCCTGCTCACGAAGGAAGAAGCGGTGGAACGTGTTACACCTGAAAATGTAGACACGCTTTTACATCCGCAGTTTGATGAAGAGGCCAAAGCAGCAGCAGAAAAATCGGGTGCGCTGATCGCAAAAGGTGTGAATGCATCTCCGGGCGCGGCAGTGGGGCAAATCTATTTCGATGCGGATACTGCCGAAAGATTTGCAAAGGAACAGAAGCAGGATACTATCATGGTGCGTCCCTTCACCAAGCCAGATGATGTGCATGGCATGATCGCCTCCAAAGGCGTGTTGACCAGCGAGGGCGGCGCAACATCACACGCGGCGGTTGTTGCCCGTCAGTTTGGCATTCCATGTGTGGTGGGAGCATCCGCGATCAAGATCGATCTTGAGAAACGCATCATGACCGTTGGCGAAGTGGTTGTTAAAGAAGGTGAATGGGTTTCCGTGGATGGTACCTCCGGGCAGGTCTTTGCCGGAAAAATCCCCATGACCACTCCTTCGCTTGAAGAGCAGGTTGAGCTAATGACCCTGCTGACATGGGCAGATGAAATTTGTGCCCGCAAAAATATGCGTGCTGCACCCAAAGGCTGGCCCACCCGTGGCTTGCAAGTATGGGCAAATGCCGATTACCCGAAGGATGCCCGTCGCGCCCGCTCTTATGGCGCTGTTGGTATCGGTTTGTGCCGCACTGAGCACATGTTCTTTGAACCTGAACGCCTGCCTATTGTTCAGGATATGATCCTCTCCGATACGAGCGAAGGACGTACATCCGCCCTCAATAAGCTTCTGCCTTATCAGCGCAAGGACTTTGACGGACTCTTCGAAGCAATGGATGGTTACCCGGTCATCATCCGCTTGATCGACCCGCCTCTTCATGAATTTATGCCTGATGAGGAAAAACTATTTGAAGAAGTCGTCACGATGCGCGTTAAAGGCGAGACCGACGGCTTGAAAGCCAAAGAGGATTTACTGGCCGCGATCAAAGGCATGCATGAATCCAACCCGATGATGGGCATGCGTGGTGTGCGCCTGAGCATATACATGCCTGAGATCGTTGAAATGCAGGTGCGCGCCATCTTCGAAGCAGCTGCAGATTGTACAAAACGCAGCATTATCGTGAAGCCCGAAGTGATGATCCCGTTGACCGGTACAGTTAAGGAATTGGAATGGATCCAACCTCGCCTCGAGCGGATCGCATCCGCTGTGATGCAGGAAAAAGGAATTCAATTTGACTATAAATTTGGCACCATGATCGAAATTCCACGTGCAGCAGTGACCGCCAGAGAGGTGGCGAAGCAGGCAGAGTTCTTCTCCTTCGGCACCAACGATCTTACTCAAATGACCTACGGTTATTCGCGCGATGATGCTGAGCGCAACTTCCTCATCACATATCAAGAACAGGGTATTTTGGAAAAGAATCCCTTCCAAACAATTGACCGTGATGGGGTTGGTAAACTCATGCAATGGGCCATCAAAGATGGTCGCGAGACCCGCTCAAACCTTGAAGTGGGCATCTGCGGCGAACACGGCGGCGACCCTAACTCGATTGAATGGTGTCACTTGATTGGCAATAACTATGTTTCATGCTCACCTTTCCGTGTGCCGATTGCTCGTTTGGCAGCAGCACACGCGGCGTTGAAATATCGCCCCGCAAAGAAGGCTGCTGCCGCGACACCCAAAGTGGTCAAAGCCAAGGCGAAATCTTCCAAAACAAAGTCATCGCAAAAGTCCTTGAGGATAAAGAAGAAATCCAAAAAGTAAACAAAAAATTCCCGCCATATTGGCGGGAATTTTTTGTTAATTCACTTCATGTGGCAGTGATAACCCCGAAATTTGACCGTAAAAATCTATATTAGTCAGCTCGGTGAATAAACTTGCTTTTCAATATGCATTAGTGCTACTCTGATAATAAGGAGAATTATAAAATGAAGAACAAAATCCGACCCCTTACATTTTTTTCGATGTTGGTCTTATTCATCCTGGCATGTAACATGCCGGGTTCCATATCGACCGCCACAAGCGCACCAACAATTGCAGTTGAAGTGTTGCCAACATCCGCACCACCACCATCCGTGACGCAAGTGATATCCATATCACATATACTATTCCCTGCCTCCGCGCCCGATTCGAAATTGTTCTATGATGTTGAATCTTCCGCTACTGCGCCTGATAAATGCGCACCTTATGGCGATTCTTATGACATCAACCGCCTTGAACGCCCATTCCTGCAAGATATGACTTACATCCCCGACCTTGATGTGGAAACATTCAGCCTTAGCAAGGATGCCGATTGGTTTTATGTTTCCATGCGCTTGATTGGCAGCGACCCCAATAATGCACTGGGCATTAACTATGCCGTTGAATTGGATAACAACCTCGATGGCTTCGGTGAATTTATCATCCTTGCCCAGCCGCCCTACACCTCAGATTGGAGCGCGGATCATGTCCGGGTATATGCCGATACCAATCACGATACTAGCGCCATCTCACCAGATCGTTGCGACGCACCAATTGCCACCAATGGCTATGATTCGTTGATCTTCGAAGGCGGACGTGGAAAAGGGGATGATCCAGACCTGGCCTGGGTGCGGATCAATGCAGGCACTAATGCAACAGTTCAATTCGCATTTAAGAGGGTCTGGGCAGGTAATATCTTCATGTTTGGTGTACTGGCTGATGCCGGGCTAAAAGATGTTGGCCAGCTTGATTATGTAGACCGTTTTAGCGAGGAAGAAGCTGGGTCGCCTATCAAGAATAAAAAGGATTATCCACTGAAAGCGCTTTATGCAGTTGATAATACTTGCTGGGAAGCATATGGTTTTGATGCCACAGGGTATGAACCCAAAATATGCCCGCCCCAGGTGCAACCCACAAAAGAACCTGGGCAAGCACAAGACCAACCGGGGGTGCCTACGTTGGTAGGTTGTCAGCCGCAAGCGTGTCCGGGAGGATGGTGGGTAGGCGAGCCGGTTTGCGGCTGCGATTATCTCAAATAAACGTAGTTGCAAGTGGGATTTATTCTATGAACCTTATGAATGCCTGATTGCCAAGTAATCTTCCGCGCTTGGTTAGCCTATAGACCTCCGAGTTCTTAAAGAACTCGGAGGTCTTGCATTCAAGCAAACCAACATGGATGAGTTCTTCGATTTCCTTGGGATAGACATCCAAAAGCCCGCTTCCGAATCTTAATCTGAAATCTGATTCAGCGACACCGCCATTCACCAGCCTGAGATTGTTCAACATGTACTCGGAGATGTCATCCTTCAACGTTTGTTTGTGCTGGTTGACAGTGGCAGGGGAAAGAGGAAAAATGAGATTAGAGATTGGAGAATTAGGATTCGTAAAGCGTTCGATATAAGTTTTTATCCGTAATACGTTTGAGTAACGATAGCCGCCCGCATATCCATGCGCCCCTGCGCCGAAGGCCAAATACGGGAGCGAGCGCCAGTATTGGAGGTTGTGCCTGCACTCGTAGGAGCGTTGAACGTTCAAAGTTGAACGTTCAGGGTGTTTCGCCCAATTCGAAATTTCATAATGCACATATCCATTCACTTCAAAATATTCACAAGCCCATTCGTACATTTCCGCAGCAAGGTCGGGGTCGGGCAGGGGGAGCAAGCCTTTGGATGACCATTTCCCAAAGGGCGTGCCGTGCTCCAGAGTCAATGCATAAGCGGAGATGTGTTCGGGATGAAGATCAATCACTCGCTTGAGCGTTGTCTGCCAGGTTTGCATGCTCTGTTCGGGCAGACCGTAGATCAGATCAAGGTTGAGATTGTCGAAGCCTGCTTTCCTTGCAGTGGATACGGCTTCTATAACCGTGAAAAAATCATGTGCGCGTTCCAGCATGCGAAGTTCTTCTGTATTGGCGGACTGCACGCCGAAGCTGATACGGTTGATGCCCGCCTCACGAATCGCATTTAATTTATCTGGTGATATTGTGCCCGGGTTGGCCTCAATACTGATCTCTGCGTCAGCGGCGAGTGTGAAGGCGGCGGACAAGGCCGACATAACAGAATCAAATTGAGTTCCAGAAAGAAGCGAGGGCGTCCCGCCCCCGAAGAAGATGGTTTTGGTTACGATGGATTGTTCCGCAGCTAGTCGACCTACGTGTTCAATTTCCTTAATTAAGGCATCCACATAAACTGGAATCAATGACTCCTGCCCGGCATAAGTATTGAAGTCGCAGTAGGCACAGCGGTGTTTACAAAAAGGGATGTGGAGGTATATTGATGTATCCGGCATTTCAAGGGCGAGTGTAGCATATATTACGATTGACGACTTTAATGGCACATATTGACGGTTATTCGACTGTGCATATATAATTCCCTGTAATAATAAATCAGGAGATTGTGATGACGCAAAAGAAAATATCCCGCAGAGATGCGATCAAATTACTAGGTGCTATTACTGGCGCAACTGTGCTGGCAAACTTACCGTCTAAATGGAGCACGCCAGAGTTGGTTTCAGGCGTGTTGCCCGCCCATGCGCAGACTTCTGGTTGCCCGGCTGGTCAATCTACGATGACTGTTTTTGTGCAAGGAGACCCTGGTATTTTTGTTGCCCCATCTGGCTCTTTTACCGCTTCCGGCACTTATACGACGGGCTATACAGCCCTCTTCAATTGCCAGTCAGGTTGTTTTGGTATGGGGGTAACAGCATTTCCTCCTCTGACTGTTTATGCTCTATTTACCGTAAATGGTTCGGTTGTATTTGATCAAACTTTTAGCAGCAATGAGCATTTTGTTAATGTAAATGGTGCAACGGGAGATTTTGCAATCGATGGTAATCCAGCAGGTTGTACACTCCCCATTAAATCATAAAGCATCCACAACGGAGATGGTCAGGCTATTTTGATTTGGTAGTTTTTTTGTGAGTTGAAAGTTACAAGTTGAAGGTTACAGGTCGAAGGCCAATGACTTTCTACCTTTTTGTTTAATGGTGGACATTAATACTTGCATTGGATATACTATCAAAACTATTTTCGAAATGGAGCATGGGCCATGCCAAATAAGAAACTATCCCGTAGAGATGCGATTAAAATAATGGGAGCCGCGATTGGGGCGACAGCATTGGCAAATTTACCCTCTAAATGGAGCACGCCAGAGTTGGTTTCAGGCGTGTTGCCTGCTCATGCACAGACATCGGTTGTGGTTTCTTGTGTTGGATATGCGCCCGGGTCGCAGACTTTTTCCACGCCGGGGATTCTTGATTTTGTTGTACCAGCATGTGTCACCAGCTTAACAGTCGATGCTTATGGTGCGCAAGGTGCTTATAGTGATGGAAATGGTGGTTTAGGTGGACGTGCAACATTTAATATTTCCGTAACACCTGGTGAAATATTGACAGTTCTTGTTGGTGGTGTTGGTGGTGTTGGTGGTGCTAGTGTTGGCGGTGTTGGCGGTCTTAATGGCGGTGGAACTGGTGGGAATGGGAGTGGTGGGAGTGGTGGGAGTGGTGGTGGTGGTTGGTCTGGTGTACAACGTGGTTCTACTATGTTGATTGTTGCTGGTGGGGGGGGAGGCGCAGCATATGATAATGGAGGCTTTGGTGGTGGTGTAACAGGTGGTAATGGGACTGGAATTTCTCCAGGTTTTGGCGGTACACAAGGGGCAGGTGGTGTAGCAGGCGGTAGTGGTGCGACAGCTGGCAGTTCTGGCACTGGCGGAAACGGTGGTAGTGATTTTATTGGTGGTGGTGGTGGTGGTAGTGGGTATTTCGGTGGTGGCGGTGGTGGTAATGGTTCTGGTGGTGGTGGTGGTTCATCATATCCGCCAGTGGCTACACATCAACAAGGGGTGCGCAGTGGAAATGGTCAGGTTATTTTGACCTGGTAGTGTTTCTTTAGGCAAAAAGTTGAAGGTCGAAAGTCCAAGATTATTGGCTTTCGACCTTTTTATTTTGAGGAAGCCCGATCAATAATGCAATGGGTCCGAGTAAAAGAATCCACATGGCGTTTTGTAAACCGAATTGGTCGGCGAGGATGCCGATGAGGAGAGGCAGGGCCTTTGCTAATGGAGTTGTGACTGCGCCGATCGCCATGAGGCTGGCGCTCTGACCAGGCAGGCTGGAATATAAGCGTCCCTGCAGAATTGGATACCAGCCAGTGTTGAACAGATTGACAAGGATGACGAGGATGATTTTTTGAATTAACCCAGGTACGAGCATGAACGCGATGAAAGCGATCGCATTCAGGATCGCAGTGCGGCGCAGGAATTGCATTGTGTCTTTTTGTTTATCGACATATGGAATGAAAAGAAAGTCAGTGATGAGACCCATCACCAGCCACACTATGACGGCGATGCCTGCCTGTGATTCACTGGTGCCGACGACATCCACGAAGTAAAGCGCGAGAAAACTAAAAAGTACATCAAGCATCAGGTCGGCGAATTCGAGCAGGAGCAGCCAGCGCCAGACTTCCTTGCGTTTGAGGGCGGTGAAGGCGGCTTTGAATCCGTCGAAGACTTCACCCAGGGAAGGAAAAGGCGAGTTCTTTTTGTCGGCGGGGAGATAGCGAAAGGCAATGATCAAACTCAGAGCGGAGAGAGAACCGAGCAGAGCGTATGTCCCACGCCAACCCAAGCCAAAGTAGACGAACAATCCCAGAAGCAATGGACCAGTCACCACACCGAGAGAGCCGGCAAAGGTCCAGCGCGCCATGTTCTGTTCGTGGCGAGCTTCGTCAGAGTCCATTAAGTTCGCTTGTGAAAGGCTGACATAAGCGCCGGAGGAGGGAAAGAAAAGGATGAATGAGAAAAGGAGAAGGTAGAAGGAGGTGCTGGCACTGGTCATGAATAAAGAGGCTGTAAAAAGAATTCCGCCTGCGAGGATGAGCAGGCGCCTGCGCCAGACATCGGCGAGGATGCCGATGAACGGTTCGATGAAAGCGGCGATGACCCCGGGTAAGCTGAGCAATAAGCCGATCTGGGTGTAGCTAAGCTGGAGGTCATCACGGATGAAAGGCCAGGCAGTTTCACCTACGCCGAAAACCAGCTCATCGATGAATTCGATCAGCAGATAGACAAAACTCATGCAAGTAATCTCATCCTTATGACAATGGCAGCAGGCAGTTCGCTGAAATTTCCACCCCAGCCAAGCGGGGTCGTTTGCGGGATCTCAGGTGGAAAGGCACGTTCTTCAAAACCATCGAGGATGAATCCATTTTGAAAGCCGAGGTTGAGATAGTATTGAAGCGGGCGCTCGAAATAGACCTGCGGCCTGGGCTGGTTACGAAGGGCAAGTCCGCGCCGGTGATGAGGCGTCATGTAATGCGAGACTTTGATGGAGTATACGGTTTTGATCTCACCTTCATCGTCCATTTCTTCCATCACATGCATGGACGAGGCATTGTTAAAAGCGGGGTGCATGATGCTGAAGATAAAAGTCCCCTTGGGTTTGAGCAATTTGGGCAAGGTGCTGAATAAAGTTTCAATATCTGCCATGTCGAAGAGAGCCATGTTGGAGAGTGCCGAATCGAATTTATGCTCACCGAGGGAAAGAAGCTGGGATGCATTTGTGGCGTCGATTATGTGATACGTAATACCTGAAGCATATTCGGCTGTGCGTTTTTTGGCATATTCAATCAGGTTAGCGGAAAAGTCAAATGCTGTGACAGTTGCGCCAAGTTCGGCCAGTTTGCGTGTGGTCAAGCCGTTGCCGCATGCGATGTCGAGAATTTGTGAATCAGGTTTCAGGCCCGTACTGAGCTTTGTCGAAGTATCCAGAAGAGAAGCGAGTGCAGGCCAGCACAAAACATTGAAGAAGTCATTGCCTTCATCACCCATACGTTTGTCCCAGATTTGAGCATTGGCATCCCAAGCGTCGCGGGTTTCTTCATTCAGATCATTGAGGTTTTCTGTCATTTCATTCTCCTAGTATTGGCTCGAATTTAACCACAGATTATCAGGCTGTTGGATTGATATCTTCGTATAGATTAAGACCAGGAATTGATACTATTTTGAACGAATTATTTGCATCGCGCTTTGTATAATCATATTGGAATGCGACTTCTTCGAGGAAAAATGAATATCAAGTTTTCGAAAAATTTTTCACGGGGGATTTTTGCCCTTATGCTGGCTTTGCTTTCAGGTACATCGACCCCAGCCTGGGCGGATGATGTTCTGCCTGTCAGTAGTAATGCGGTTTTTTCTCAATTGGATCTTTACGCCAACATTGAAACGATTGGAGTTGTAGTGAGCGGGGCGAATCTTCCGAAGACCGCGCAGTTGCTGTATCGTCCAAAAAATGAAGCCACCTGGCGTACTGGTCATCAACTCATGCGCATTGACGATGGCCGACTCGTTGGCAGTTTGTTCGGGCTATCTCCTTCTACATCGTATGATATTAAGGTACTTGATGGAACTGCTGAGATCAGCGGTTCGACTATTACCCAGCCAAATGAACTTCCATTTACTCCTTCTACCTTTGTGTATGTGAATGATGATGCATCCCCCGGCGGAGATGGCTCTGCGGCTGCGCCCTTTCAAACTATTCAGGAAGGGGTAAACCGTGTCACGGCGGGAACGCAGGTGCTGGTTGCGGATGGTATTTATTATGAGGCGATAACATTCCCAGCTTCGGGAACCGCCGCTAATTGGATTCAGGTGAAGGCGCAGGGCAGCGGCGCAGTTTTGGACGGTTCGGTCAGCATCACTACAGATTGGCTGCCTTATGAGCAGAAGTCGCATGTATGGTTTACGAAAATTGGCCCATCAGCCATCAAATACTTTGGGCGTGATCAGAAACGCTTCTACATGTATGATGACCTGACCGGGCTTTTGAACGCGAGCGGACATAACAAAGTAACGATCACCGAGGGTTGGTATTATGAGGCCGTAACAGGACGGCTCTATGTGCGCAGTCTGGAGGATCCTTCAACCCACACCTGGCAGATGCCTACATTGAACAGAGCCTTTGACGTGAGTGGCCGCGATTGGATCTGGATCGAGGGGTTTGAAATGCGATTCTATGGAATGGGAACAGGAAGTTGCGGCATATGCACGCTGAATGCCTCGCATGTGGTGATTCGCAAAAACAGGATTCACAACATCCAGGTGGGAATCTTCATTAATTGGACAGGCGGCGATGACCGTGGTAACGATACTCGCATCGAATACAACGAAATCTATGATCCGCCCGTGAATGAGTGGCCCTGGAATGCTGTCAAAAGCACTTCAATGGAAGGGACGGCCATCGTCCTCAGAGGACATATTGGGGCGATTGTGCGCGACAACGATGTGCATAACTTTTTCAACGGCATCTATACAGGTTCGTCAGCCACATTGGAAAACCCCGCCGTCGCCTTCGATGCTGACATATATAACAATCGTATCCATCACATCAGCGATGATGCTTTGGAGCCAGAAGGCGCCAGCATCAATCAGCGTTTCAGAAACAACACGGTGGATACCATGCTGGTGGGAATTTCACTTGCGCCGATCACGTATGGCCCTACCTGGGTGATGCGTTCCACCTATTCCAATTTCGGCGGGAGAAGCATCAAATGGGATAGAAACTCAGATGGTATTGTGCTGATCTATCATAATACAAGCTGGACGAATCAACTGAATCTTAATTTGATGGAGATGATCAGCCCGGTGCATAACGCGGTCATGCGGAATAACATATTTCAGGGAAACGGCTATTCCATTGAAGAAGCGCAAACTGGTTCAACGGGAAACGATTGGAACAATGACAACTGGTACACTGCACGCGCCACTCCACACTTTAAATGGGAGAACATACAATATACCACCCTCCTTCAATTCTGCTCGGCGACGGGGCTCGAATGTAACGGACATGAAAATCCCCCGGGGCTCGTCAACCCGGGTGGCGGAAATTTTACGCTTTTGCAATCAAGCCCAAACATAGATCGAGGCGTTGTTATTCCTGGCATCAATGATCAATTCATAGGAACTGCACCAGATATCGGCGCGTTCGAGTCTGCGTTTGGAAGTCCACCTCCGGTGGTTATCACTCCCGCCATAGTTATCACACCCACAGTTGAAATTATTCCGCCGGTCATCACGGGTATCCTGCGCGCTGACTCCAATCCCACCACTTCCAATATCATCCATTTCACCACAACCTTCTCAAAGGAAGTCACTGGCGTGGATGCAGGTGACTTTGTGCTCACTACAAACGGTAATATCACGGGCGCAAGTATTGTAGAAGTGAGTGGATCTGGAACTGCATACCTTGTTACCGTCAATACCGATACAGGTGATGGAAGTCTGCGGCTCGATCTTTTGGATAATGACAGTATCTTTGACCTCACAAATATCCCCCTGGGCGGAGTGGGTATGGGCAATGGCAACTTTAATTCAGGCGAGGAATATACGATTAATAAAATTGTGCCTGTGGTAGTCAACAGCCTTCGCTTCGACCCCAACCCGACAGTTGCTCGCGAAGTCCGTTTTGCAGTTAACTTCTCTGAATCAGTGAGCGGAGTGGATGCAGGTGACTTCACATTGGTCACATCAGGAAGTATCTCAGGTGCAACTGTGACGGGTGTCCTCTCAAGTTTAGGGAACACTTATATTATTACCGTGAGTTCATGGATGGGCAATGGAACTATCCGACTCGATGTAATCGATAATGACAGCATCGTTAATACCAACGGTCATCCCCTCGGCGGAGTGGGTCTGGGAAACGGGAATTTCAGTGCAGGGGAGCAGTATTCGATTGAGGCCCCTCCCGTCATCTTAATTAGAGAAACGTTCACTTCCAATGGAGCCGCTGATGGTTGGGTGCTGGAATCAAAAGAAGACAGCAACCGAGGCGGAACAAAGAATTCATCCGAAGTCACCTTCAACCTTGGCGATGACGTGATGGATCGTCAGTATCGTGCCATTTTGCAATTCCCCACCTCCTCACTGCCTGATAACGCGCTGATCACCATGGCGATTTTGACGATCAAGAGTCAGGGCCGGGTTGGAACCGATCCATTTAATACACACCAAAATATCCTGGTCGATATCCGCCGCGGTGCATTTGGCGCTCCACTTGACCTCTTTGGAATCAATCTTTTGCAGGCCTTCGCTTTTCAATCCCTGTCCAGCCGTGATGCGGTGGGGATGATCGCAGCCAATCCGCAAGGCGATTGGTATTGGTCAACGTTGGATGCATCTGCTTTTCCTTATATTAACCTGAGCGGCGTAACACAGCTCCGCCTGAGATTTCAAGTGGATGACAACGATGACAGGGGAAACGATTATCTAAAGTTCTATAGCGGCAACTACAGGGAGCAGGTAAATCATCCCCAATTACTAATTGAATACACCGTCCCGTAGGGGTTGGCGGGCGAAGCAAAAAACTTCTGCATCATTTTGCGCGGATTTCAAATCATTATTCCAAATAGCTTTTGGATAATGATTATGACCCACACAGGGCATGTGATGATGATTTTGATCCCCAGACGGTGCTGATGTAAAAAATATTCACCTGTTTAAAAGATTGACACTCCACAGTAACATAGTATAAATACGCTCATAGAGTCTGCTCGAGAACAGTTTCACTCGTTACGCAAGGAAAACATCTTGCGGATCGTTTTGAAATAGAAAGATGGTGTTCTCAAGCGGGTTCTTTCATTTTTTAATCCCTGGAGGTGTAAGTGAACGCGACTTTGAAATTGGGAGAGCATTTTATTTTCGATCTCTCCGACTGCAACCATGAAATTCTCATGGATAGCGAGCGAGCCTATTCGCTGTTTGCGCAAGCCGTACGTGAAAGCGGCTTGACGGTTGTGGATGAGGGCTTTTACAAGTTCAGCCCACATGGCTTTACCTGTTTTTTGCTTCTCGCAGAGTCGCATGCGAGTCTGCATGCCTGGCCCGAACATGGCTATTGCGCGATCGACCTCTTTACCTGCGCGAACGGCAAAGACATGATGCCCTTATTGATACGCCTCAAGCAGGCGTTCGGCGCGGATGATTTTGCGCTGCGCAAGCTTGACCGCGAAGCATATATCGATACCAGAATACCGGTAGCGATATAAAAGCCTTATGAGTATTTGGTTTACGGAAGAACTCCACCCCTATTACCGCAAAGGGGTGCGAGTGAAGCGTGTGCTGGCGGACGAACAAACCCAATATCAACACCTGCAATTTGTCGAAACCGAATTTTTCGGGAAAGCGATGATTCTGGATGGAATCATCCAACTGACCGAACGCGACAACATGGGCTATCACGAGATGATCGTCCATGTGCC
>NZ_JBXMTI010000136.1:0-98249 GCF_057083605.1 Candidatus Villigracilis sp.
GCATCGAGACGACCGTGAGCGATTCGTGGATCGGATGGAAAGAGATCGAAATCATCGCGCCTTGAGCGGAGATGCCAGTGATTATCGGTTGGGCGATACAAAGTTCAGCATAGGTGGCATGGAGAGATTTGAAGAAATATCGAAGTAATAATCCCATAAAAAGCAGGTCACACCCAGTAAGCGTGACCTGCTCATTTACGCCAACATCTTCAGGCTGCCTGAATTAACTTTTGGTTTCTTCTTCTGTTGTCTTGGCTGTAGTGGTCTCCACCACGGCTTCCTGAACACGAGCTGGTTCACCCGCTCCCATTGGAGATTGAACGGTTGTGATTCTCTGTGTGGTCGCTTGAGCCTGCGGAGAGAGCCTATTAAAGTAGCCCTTGACGCTATCCACTGTGCTCTTGCCTTGTTGTAGTATGCCCACCAGGGAGTGTACCGGATATGATCCGCTGCCGATGACCAGGCCGGTGATCAATACGTCGATCGATGCGGGGACGGCGCCAATGCCCAGCATTGCAAACATTTGTAGTTGCCCCACCGCAGAAATAACTACCCCCAACATCAGGCCGAGTATGATCGAAGCCGCAGCTTTGGCGCTGATATAACCATTGGATGAAGTGACGGCGGCCAGGTTGCCCTCGGCATTTTCGAGGCGCTGCTGCGCGAGGATCATGAGTTTATTGGCAGCATCCACCTTCAACTGTATTTCATCTGTAAGCGATGAGACGGAAGTCTGGCCGAACTGAATGGTCCTCAACTCTGCATTGTATTTGTCGGAGGCATCGGCCAGGAATTGCCGCGCTTGCTGTACCTCCACCTCGGCATTCTTTAGCCAGCGTAGACCGCGGCCCAGGTAGGCCACCATCGTCTTCCAACTGCCCTCGAGCATATTGAATATGCTTTCAAGTGTCCGTTCCACCGCTGCCGCGGCGGCGATGACTGGAGCCAACACGATGGTTAGGTTTGCGCCCACCGCCAATGGCAAGGCTTCGGCATCATTGATGGGGGACACCAGCACCCACCCGATCAATACCAGCCATAAGACGATGATCACAGCGACCAGGACACGAAACCAGTTTCGCGTCTTAAAATATTTATCCTTTTCAGACCAGGCTGGCATGCCACCTGGCACTGCAGGTGCGGTACTTTCAGAATTGCTCATGTGAGATCTCCTGTATTTGATTCTTTGAGATACAAAAATTGGAATGAATGTATTACTAAATTGACCACTGATATTTTGATCACGTGTCGCTGAACCTCCTTGAACCCTAGCAGATGTGCCATAAAAGTTTCGGTGATTATAAATCAGCAACCGCGTTAAGGTCAAAGTTTGCGGGCCAACGAAGATAGGGTTTTCTTACAAAAGCAAAAACCTCCGAGTTTCAAAAACTCGGAGGTTTGCAATTTCTTACACCAACATCCTGACAGGATTTTCAAGAAACTCCGCCAGCTTCTGCATAAACTGCGCGGCTTCAGCTCCATCGCTGACACGGTGGTCAACGGAGATGGTGGCCTTCATGCGCCAGCCTGGTTTGATCTGTCCATTTTCCACTACTGGCACTTCCCTTGCAGAACTGATCGATAATATGGCCGCTTCGGGTGGGTTGATGATGGCGACGAAATCCTCGACATCGTACATTCCCAAATTGGAAGTGGAGAAGGTCGAGCCATCTACATCATCAGGCTTGATCTTGCCTTCACGAGCACGCGCGGCCATGACTTTGACTTCGCCAGAGATCTGACGCAGCATCTTTTGGTCGGTGTCTTTGACAACCACGGTCATCAATCCGCCGGGGACTGTGACAGCCACGCCGACGTTGACATGCCCAAATTGGATGACCTCATTGCCTTTGATGGTGGCATTGAGATTTGGGAATTGACGTAACGATAATGCCACACCCTTGAGAACGAAGTCATTCACCGAAACTTTTTCGTTATCGGGTACATACTCGTTGACCTGCTTGCGCATGTCCATCAACGCATCCATTTTGAATTCATGGGTCACATAGAAGTGGGGAATGGTTGTTTTGGATTCAACGAGGCGGCGGCCAATAGCCTGGCGGAGTTTGGTTGTTTGAATTACCTGATCTTCGTAATTCGTAATTCGTGATTCGTAAATCGGTGCAGCCTGCCTCGCGGGTTGACTTTCGACCTTTGACGTTTGACCCGAAGCGAGCGCAGTTTCAATATCCTTGCGGACGATTCGTCCACCGGGGCCAGAGCCTTGTACCCGGGACAGATCAACTTTGTTATCTTTTGCGATTTTCTTGGCAAGCGGACTGGCTTTTACGGAAGCGCCATCAGTGGGGGCAGAGGCTTGAGCCAAAGGAGCAGTTGTCGGCGCGGTTTGAGACGCGGGCTTTTCATCCACTTTCTGCTTTCCACTTTCCGCAACAGGCGCAGGTTTTTCATCCGACGACTTTTGACTTTCGACCTTTGACGATGCAGTTGCTTCTACTTTTTCACCAGCAGCACCCACAACCGCAATCGGCGCATTGACCGGGACCATCGTGCCTTGATCGACGATAAGCTGCAATACAACACCGCTCGCAGAAGATTCAACTTCAACAGTGGCCTTATCGGTCTCGATCTCGGCCAGCACATCACCTTTGTTGATGGTTTCGCCCACCTGCTTAACCCAGCGGACAAGCAAACCCTCGGCCATATCAAAGCCGAGCTTGGGCATGTTAATTGTTTCAGCCATTATTTCAAGACCTCCTTTGCCGCATCGATGATGTCGTGAACCTGTGGGAGTGCGGCTTGTTCGAGGGTGCGATTGTAAGGAAGCGGGACTTCTTTTTGTGCAACGCGAATGATCGGCGCGTCGATGTAATCAAATACTTCTTCATAAATACGGCTGACGATCTCGGAGCCGATGCCGTAAGATTTCCAACCTTCTTCGACCACGATGGCGCGGTTGGTCTTCTTGAATGATTCCAAAACGGGTTCCATATCCAGTGGGCGCAAAGTACGAAGGTCAACGATCTCAGCTTCAATACCTTCCTTCGCAAGTTCGTCGGCGGCTTTCACCGATAACTCAAGACCTTTGCAATAGGTGACGATGGTGAGGTCTTTGCCCTCGCGCTGAACCTTCGATTTACCGATTGGGATTGTGTATTCGCCATCTGGCACTTCGCCGCGCACCTGATACATGGTTGCGTGTTCGATGAAAAGAATCGGGTCATTCGACCTGATAGCTGATTTTAAAAGACCTTTGGCATCTTCCGGCGTCCCGGGCGACACAACCTTTAAGCCGGGGAAATGTGCAAAGACCGCATCGGGAGTCTGTGAGTGTGTCGCGCCCAGTTGACGTCCGCCGCCGCCTACAGCACGAATCACGAGCGGGAGGGTGAATTGTCCGCCAAACATATAATGAAGTTTGGGGGCTTGATTGACTATGTAATCCATCGCAGAGAAGCCAAAGTTGATCGTCATCAATTCTGCAACAGGGCGTTGACCGACCATCGCCGCGCCAATCGCGCCACCAATAATTGCGTTTTCCGCGATGGGCGTATCTTTGATGCGCTTCGCCCCATACTTATCATAAAAACCTTTGGTAACGGCATATGTGCCGCCCCAAACACCGACCTCTTCACCCATAATAAAGACAGCAGGGTCGCGGTCCATTTCTTCCATTAAAGCTTGCGAGATCGCCTCGCGCATTGTAATTTTTGCCATGTGTGTCCTCTTCAATATGTCGTTGCGAGGGCGCTAGCCCGAAGCAATCCCCACCTTGGCGAGGAGTTTGCTTCGTCGGGAAGAGCACCCTCCTCGCAATGACATAATATTAATCCGCGTAAATATCTGAATACAATTCTTCCATCGCAGGTTCAGGGGAAGTTTCGGCGAATTCGACTGCCTTGTTAACTTCCTCGTCTACGCCTGCTTCGATTTCATCCAAAACTTTTTTCGTGGCGACCTTCTTCTCCAACAACTGCTTGTTGAAAATACCGATCGGGTCGTTCTCCTGCCATTTCTTTACTTCTTCGGCTTTGCGATAACGTTCTGGGTCGCCCATCGAGTGACCGCGGAAACGATACGTGTCAATTTCAAGAAAATAGGGTTGGGAATTCGTGCGCACGAACTCAATTGCTTCCTGCGCGGCATCATAAACCTTCATTACATCCATGCCGTCCACCTGGCTGTTCTTCATCCCGTAGCCTTCCGCTTTCTTGCGGATCTGGGTCACGGCCGATGCACGTTCCACAGAAGTACCCATGCCATATACATTGTTCTCGCACACCCACAATACGCGCAGACCCCAAGTCTTGGCTAAATTCAGCGCTTCATGGAAATAACCGATATTGGTCGCGCCATCGCCAAACATGCAGATCGTAACATTGTCGTTGCCCGCGTACTGGTCGCCAATTGCGAATCCTGTAGCAATGGGGAGGTGACCGCCCACGATGGCATGTCCGCCCCACATATTCTTGGATGTATCCGCCATGTGCATCGACCCGCCCTTACCCTTGGACATGCCGGTGCTCTTGCCAAGCAGTTCCGCCATTACTTCATTGGCAGGAATACCGCAATTCAATGCCACACCATGGTCACGATAGGCGGTGATCACGCGGTCACGAGGCTCGCGGGCTGCGATCAATCCCGTCGAAACGGCTTCCTGCCCGATATACAGGTGCATGAAACCGCCGATCTTGCCAGCCTGGTACAGTTCCGCGCCGCGTTCTTCCACGCGGCGGATCAGTACCATCTGGTGATAAAGGTCCAACTGTTGTTCTTTCTTCATTGATGAAAACTCCAATAAGATGTTCGCACGCCCAAAGGCGTAACGCAATTTAAATATAATGCTTAGGAAGGTAACACCAAAAGTCTTTCAGCGTTATGATTCCTGCAAATCGAATCGGGGATTATATCAGAGAAAAATTGTCCTATTTTTAAGGCTGATAGCTTTTGAAAGTGCGGGAAGATACAAACTTTTACTTTACACTTGCTACCATACATTTGAACCGCGAAGCCCGCAAAGTGCGCTACACCTGCCCTGGTACGGCTAAGCCGCACGGTGCCAGGGAGAAAAACCTTTAAATCTTTGCGTTCATCGCGCTCTCAGCGGTAAAACGATAGCATGTATGGTAGAGAAACTTCACAAAGAAGCAAAAAGCTTTAAGCTGTTCACTTATATCTTAAATGAAAACTCACCCGCATATATTATTTTGGGGTGAGTTTTGTTTTATTTCGCCGGGTCGGCGATCTGGTTATTTACAGGCTGGCACGATCTGAATGGCCCGCTCCGATGTGCCGTTTGCGTTAAAGGCTTCGATTTCATAGCTGATGTTCTTGTTGTAAGGAGCATTCACGTCTTTGTAGTTAAATTTACTCGCCTTCAGCTCAACGATTTGCTTGCTGTTACGGAACAAGCGGAAGCCGGTCTCTCCGCCGCCGCTTGACCAACTCAACGTCACCTCAAATTTTTGCGGCCCAGGTTGGCAGAGTTGATTCACCACAAAAAACTGACCCGGTATACCCGGCAGCGGTGGCGCATCTCCAATTGGCAGGCTGCTGAAGTCCATATTTTCCTCCGCGTTGTCGTTGAAGATCCAGCAGACTCTTCCTGACCCATTGTCCACTTGCCACCAGGTGCTATCATCGTTGCGGCCAATGACCGGCAAAACCTTCTTCTCGGCGATCTGATCGGAGATATTGTAGAACGTGCTGGGGCCCACGCGGCAATTGGAATTCTTGGTAAGAGTGACTTCTGGAGAAACAGATGAGGTTGGTGTTAACGGGATGCTTGTCTCTGTTGGGGTGATGGCCGCAGTGTTTGCTACAGCCACTGTCACAGTGATGATTGGGACAAGCGGTGTGGCAGTATTTTCAGCCTCGCCTGAACTCACGCCAGGCAAATTACAAGCCAGCATTGAAAAAATCAGGAATGCAATTGCAAATGAAATCTCTCTTTTTACCATCGTGTCGCTCTCCTCTGATTGGGTGTTATTTTTGGCAAATTATATACCTTAACCGTATCACCCTGAGCGACAGCGACACATGCACCGCATTGCAGATGCAGTGCGGTGAGGGTCTCTGAGATCATCGTAGAGATGCTTCGCTACGCTCAGCATGACACTGCGTAAGGCGAGATAGTAATGTAAAATAGCCGTATGGATTGGTTCACAAATTCAAAGCAGGGCCAGGCAAAAAAATTGATCGCTCAACTTGCGGATGCAGCCAAGCGTGACGCCGCCGCGCAGGAGTTGATCAAACTGGATCATGACGCCGTGCCGCCCTTGATCGATGCGCTTCAGACTCAAGACTTGAACCTGCTCCTGACCTATCAACGTATCCTCGCCCGAATTCCCTCCGCTTCGCCTCATCTGATAAAGACTCTTGCAACGGCACATCCCATCATCCGAGGGCGTGTGGTTGAAGTGTTTTCCATCAGCAAAGATAAGGCTGCCATCCCAGCCTTGCTTGAAGCATTGAAAGGTGAATACTTTACGGTGCGTTCACGCGCTGCTTTGGCATTGGGTAATATCGGTGATGCGCAAGTCATTCCCGCTTTATTTCCTTTGCTAAAAGACCCAGAGGACGAAGTCCGCATGGCCGCGTGCACTGCCATTGGAAAATTCCGCGCCCCATTCACCTTTGATGAAATTACAAATGTATTGCTTGACGACCCAAAGATCGAAGTGCGCCAATCTGCTGCAACAGCCTTAGGCGAGACGAAACACCCCGCCGCGATCCCATTCTTAATGGAAGCCCTGCGTGATTCATATTGGTGGTACGAAAAAGAACAAGCCGCGCTTGTACTATTGAATGCCATTGAAAACATGGGAACTGAAGTTGTCGAGCCCGTGATCGAAGCGTTAAAGGATCGGGAAGGGACAGTCCGCAAATTTGCAGCGATGATTTTGGGTGACCTGCGAGACATCCGCGCCATCGAAGAATTGGGCATGGCATTGTATGACTTGCACCATGAAGTGAGCGAAGCCTCAGCGGAGGCGCTCGCCAAATTTGGCGCACCAGCCGTCGGCTTGTTGAGCGAAGCGTTGCGTCATCCAGAGGCTGCTGTGCGCGAGCACGCAATCATCGGGCTGAGAAAGATCCAGGATGCACGTGTCGTTCCATTGCTGATCGAAATGCTGCGAGACCCTGACCGTGTTGTACAAAAGGAAACCATTTTGTCGCTGGCGGAATTGAATGACACGCGCGCGGAAGCGGCGCTAAAGGAAATCGCAAACAACCGCACAGATCGTGAGTTTTCGATGCTGGCGAAAAAGATTCTCGAGACCACAAAGACTCAATAAACGCAACCTTCCGAATTTTTGGCGGGACTGCTGGAAGTTCCCGAACCATTGTATGCCTGGACCTGGTAACTATGAGCGTTGTAATCGGGGGATGGATCGTCATAGATCGTTGAATCTGCCCCTACTGTTGCGATCAAATTTCCATCACGATAGATTTGATATCCGTCTTCTCCATCGGTATCATCCCATTCCAGCCTGACGATATACTCAAAAGCCGTGCAAGATTTTGTGCTCACGTTGAACTGGCCAAACTCACTAGGCGGACTTGCAACAGGAGTAAAAGTAGCAGTAACTGGCAACGGCGGCGGGACAATAACCTGCGTGGAAGTGTAGGGGCCTGTGGGAATTCCGGTGCTGGCGGAAACCCAGCAGTGTTCACTGCTGTTGGGAATCAATACCCAGAACCAGCTATTGTCGCTATTGCGGCCGTCGATCACAACCTGTTGATCCTTGAGCAGTGATGTAACAACTTCGTAACCAGTAGAGTCGCCTTCGCGGCAATTGGCATTTTGACCAAGCGTAAATGTTGGAGAACTGACTACGGTCACGGTGGGGGTCAAAGTCGCAGGTGTAGGTGTTGCAGTAGTCGGAGTAGGCGTTGCTGTTTCACTAGTAGTTCTCTCGCCAACCTGAACATGTACTGAATTTGAGCGGCCCTCATTCCCGGCGGCATCCATGCTGATGACTTGCAAAATATATGCACCCGGTTGATCCGGTATCCAAGTCTGGGCGAACTCGATCAGGGGAGATGAAGTGTCCACTGCCTGATCCACTCGAATTTGTGCGCCGTTCACCATCAACGTTGCCTGTGTTGTCCCGGCCTCCGAGGCGGCGTGCGAGCGAACGACAACCGGGCCTAGTTCCAAAATTGAACCATCCAGGGGAGCATCGATCCAGGTACGCGGCCCGGGTCCGCCGGCACCCGATCCGCAAGCGGCCAACGAAGAGATCAGAATAATCACCATTGACACGAATAAGATTTTTCGGTTCATCTGACTACCTCCAAAACCCGAGCAAGCTTTCGGACCTCATGGCACTCCACGAACGCGGAAACTGACTATGCAATTTCTATCATCAGTTTCAAACACTTGATCGAGGGCCAGCCATTCTGGGGCCGGACGCCCTGGAACGCTGATGACGACCCTGCCGGTGCCTCCGCACCAACGCTCATCAGCTGAACCATCGTCATGGTCGTTGAGCGTGAACATAAAATCCAGAGACTCACCATCACGTATCGGTATGCGGATCACGTTATTATTCCGATGCCAACCATCTCCTATATTCAGCATAGCATCAGAGAAAAAATGACGTGTCGCCTGCGTAGTTACACTGTAGGACGGCGCAACATACACACATCCCTCGAATAAACCGGGATCGCAATGGTCATTCCACCGAATTCGATGACCGTTGAAAGCGAACCATCCATAGGATTCATAATCATTGGCGCAATCTGTGAAGACAGTACAGCTATCTCCATCGGAGACCTCATAAACCCATAAAGATTCGAGGGTGATCTCGAGGCTGGCGCAAGTAGCTGGCACCTCAAATTCCTCGCTCAGAATTGACTGGATTTCTTCGCCCGTCACAGCATCGTTTCCTACCACTGCACTGACGCTGTAGAAAACTGTCTCATGGCAATCCTCGGTGAAAAGTGGGGCACTCCTGCGAGCGTCAGGGGTGGTGTGATAAAGGGTAGGGAGGCTGTCTTCCGGCGAACGACGATACACTTTATAAGCAGTAGGGAGGCGAGGCGCGCTTTCGGATGGTGTGTAATCCCACTCAAGCATGAGTTGCTGACAAGGGTCGCCAGGAGGACGCCGGTCTGGAGGCAGACGGCAATCTGAAGTATCCTCGAATGTGTGCAAGTTGAATGGAGCAGGCAGGCTGGAGTCGATCAAGGGCCAGGCTGCGCGCCCTCCTTCGTCAGCAGCCGCAAAGCTATACTGAATGCGATAGGTCAGGTTGAAATTGCCAATATCGGGGCCGGCGATCAACGAGCGGCCATCCCATTCCTCGGGCGGATGAGCACGCACGAACCGTCCCAGATTAATTAGTTCCTCTCCCTGCCAACCCAGGCATTCGACCACAATATTTAGCGGACCGGCAGCAGGCGCCAACACTTCACGTTTGTTCACGCCGCTGAAGTGTTCGGCGATATTCCAAGCCCCAGAATCAAGACTAATGAAATTGCCAGCCCCGGCTGGAATGCGCTCGAATGGTGAGTCGGCCAGAGATGCATAGCAATAGAGACGATCAAAACTGCCTGCCACACTCATCTCCAAGCCTTCGACTACCAGTGCCTGAAAATCGACAGGGCCAGAAGGTGGGCAGCCTTCGCTTTCAACCTCTGCAGAAGGTCCGCTCCAGGTATCGCCGCCTGCGTTGAAGGCTACGATTGCATAGAAGAATGATCCGCGCGGCGGACTGGCATCCAGATAATGCAGCCGAGTCCCACTGCCCTCAGCCGCGCTTACGATTTCCAATAGATCGAGTCGAAAACGCGGCCTGCTCACAAAGCGATAGATACGGAATCCATCCTCATTTTCGCTGGTATCTGTCCAGGATACATCGAGGCTGCATCCATCCCCGGTTGCAAATCCCACGCCTGCGGGCGCAGGGAAGGGTGGAGGTTCCAAATCAATTGCACGCGCACATACTTCTGGATTTATAAGACAGATGAAACCATCCGGCAAAGGCAGAGTTGCCCAAAGCGGCTCGGGCGATGGCTCAGCCTCGGTCTCACCACCAGGTGGGGGCGCGGGCAGAGGCGGGTCAATAATCGGGATATCTTCTCCGGCAATATCAGGTGGAGTGGGTTCATCGCCACTCGATTCTGCAATGGGCCGGGGAGGAACGAGCAAGGTCGTTCCCGGAGTCAACTCGCCAAGGCCGGGGTTGCGCGCAAGGAGATCCTCGGGCGTAGTTCCAAAGAATGCTGCAATGGATTCCAAAGTATCACCCTCTTGCACCACATACTCCCCCTCGATCCCGGCGTTGGGCACTGATCCACGCTCTTGAACCTGGATGACTACCGGGTCCGATTGGCTGAGGAATCCTGTACTGTTTATCGCTTTCAATAGGATTAGATAATTCCCGGCACCATTGGGCATCCAGGTCTGACTGGTATCGAAGGGACGCAGTTGGGCCTGGTCTGGATTGGCTTGTGTAGCGGCATGTTGGCCATTAACCCAGAGTTCAACCTGAGCGATTCCAACAGGGTCGCTGGCATGCCCAAAGACGACCAATGGCTGACCCACGATGCCGACATTATCTGGAATATTCCCGCTGATAAAAACCAGGGGACGAGTTGGCGCAGCTTCACCAGCCGCATAGGAGGCATAGACGAAGACCACTCCGGCTAACAATGCACAAACAAGGAAGGCGCCGAAGATATAAAAAAACCAGTTTCGAGGGCTCTTCATGGCAAAACTCCTGCTCACGGTAAACTTTCGCCACACAAATCAGAAACTATTGGTAATGAAGCCACATTGTTTTCTTTCATTATATGGTGCGGTGGAGTTCTGCCTATCCCCTTTTTGTACAGGAACGAACCGTGGTTTTCGTGCAACCACGGCTTAGATTGTGTGTTTCAGATACAAAACCTTTTACATGAGGAATCAATGAAACGCATTCACACTTACCTGGCTGTGCAATCTATGGTCGCGATACTTGTCTCCATCAACCGCCTCGGCACGTGGACTTTGGGCTATGTGCTTCCGAATGAATTTCTGCGTTGGGTGGATTTTAACAATATGCTCGTCTTGCCATTGATTAGTCTCGTGGCTTTTTACCTCCTCAAGAAAACAATCGAATATGATTCACCTGAAAGGGAAGGCCGCACACATCTTGCAATCAACCTGATCTTCATCGTTGGCATTTATCTTCTTGCCGCTAGTTATGGTGACCACGAAGTGACTAATTACCTGCACATCCGTTTTTGCCTGGCCGACCCTTCAAGTGATTTGTGTCGCATCGTAATTTTCAACGATGATGAATTTAGTCACTGGGTTTTCTTTACAGGCTTTGTGATGATGAATGCGGCGTTGCTGTTCCTGCAAGTTTTGTTTCCTCATAAAGAACAGCTTGTTAGAAAGGACATTGGTTTACTTATCATCAACTCGCTTTTCCTCGGCGCGGGCGTGTTGGCGAATCTCGGCTTCGAAGAGATCGGGCTGGATTTATACATCGTTGCTGCGCTCGCTATTCTTTCCCTGTATCTACTTTGGAAACGCGGCAAACAGCCCTTATTCATTTATTACACATCGGCGTATTGGCTTGGGTTGATTGGCAGTTTGTTAGCTCAAGCACTGAGATAAGAAAGAGAGTGTGACCTTAGTGCCACACTCTCTTTATAGATTAAGCATGTTCATGATGGTGGGCGCGATGCCGGTCAGGTCTGTTACTGACCGAAATTCGCTTCTTTTATTTTCATCTCCAAATAACAAGAGGGGTACGTGTGCAGCCGTGTGTTTGCGTATGGATAAATCTTCCATGTTGCCATGATCTGAGGTAATGATCAGTAGGTCGGATTGCCAATCCAATTTACTGGATTCGAGCAGACCTTTTAATACACCTTCAATTTTTTCAAGTTGCTTAATCGCCCAGGGCATATCTTGTTTGTGACCGGCATAATCGCTAGCCCAGTATTCGAAGAAAGAGAAATCATATTGCCCGGCAAGTTCAGCCAGTTTTGCGCCTGCTGATTCTGGCTCATATATCGGCGCATCGGGGAAGCCCAGAAACTCGCGCCAGCCTTCGCCGGTGAAATCAGCAGAGAGAGCTTTGCCTGCAATGTAATCATCATGCGTGAAGAGGGGTAACCCTGCATTTGTCAGCGCGAGCGGAATGGATGAATATAACCGCTTGCCTGAGTCGATCCCGTCAAAGTAGCGTGGGGGATAGGCATTTAGCAGGGCTGTTTTTTTGCCTGCATTTATGGTTTGGGAAAATATCGTCCTGCCGTTCAAATACTGCGCTACTTCTGGGTTTGGTTTGGGGCCATAGTGATAGCCAAGCTCCGCAGGGATGTTGATGCCCGTCAGCAACACAGCCTGTCCAGTTGCGGATTGAGGCAGGCCCTTTACACCAAGGTTTGGGTCTACGGCAAGCAATGAGACTTTATTACTTTCATAAGGTGCAGCGCTCTGAATAAGTTTTTTCCCACCCAGCAGAGATTCTAAATACGGCATATGTGCCCGCGCGAATGGATTTATCTGTGGGTTGTCTTCGCCGAGGCCGATGCCATCAAGGAATAGAAAGAGGATTTTCATGGGATACCAGTAAATAGTGAGCAGTGGTCAGCGATCAGCGATGTGTACGTGTTTACTTGTCTACTTGTTTCTGATACAAAAACCATGCCGAAGGACGTTCGCGTTTATCAAAGCCATCTTTGCGGGATTGGAGAGTCAAGCCGTTGGCTGAGATCAGGTCTATATCCGCCTCGCCAAGCCCGGGACCGGAAAGATGCGGGTCTTGTTTGAAAAATCCATACATCAGCCAAAATCCATTGGGGGCCAGGACTCGGGTCAGTTGTGTCAGGTAGCCTTGTTTGTTTTCGATGCCGTGAAAACAGCCCAAGTCTAACGCGAGGTCAAATTGACCTGAGACATTTTTCATTTGCGTAGCATCATCCAAAAAGATTTCGGCCTGGACGTCAGCTTTTTTTATTTTTCGTTTTGCAATTTCTATAGCGCGGAATGCAAAATCAAAACCTGTAACCTGCCAGCCTGCGTTTGCAAGCGTGATGATGTTCGTACCTGTGCCACAGCCAATATCAATGGCGCGGCCCGCTTTGTAATGCGCGATGAATTCATAAAGCTCGGGAGGGGAGATTCCGCTATCCCATGGCGCATTGCCGAGATACGAGAAATTGAATTTTAGGCGGCGGAGGAAGTTCATTCGAGTGAGTCGCGTACCTTTTGAGGATCGAATTCACCGATCATGCGCCACATTTCATTCCCTTGCGCATCGAAGAAAATAAAGGTGGGTGTGAACGCAAAATCATACACAGGAGCGAGTTCCATGCCCACCTCATCCTGAATGTTTAAACGAATAATGTGAATTCTTTTACCGATACTGATTTCGTTATTGAGTTCTTTTTCAAGCTCGTCAACGACGGGCTTTATTGCGGTGCAGCCAATTCAATACGGCGATTGAAATTCCAGCAGGACTGGCGTACCGGAGCCGATCAGCGCCTGTACGTTTTTTGCGTCATCCATCAGCGGAGTCTGGCGCGGGTGCAGGATGCTCCAGGCGGAGATGAGCCCCAGAACGATGACCCCAAAGGCGATGTAGTCGTTCCAGCGCGGTTTGTTTGTGAGCAGGATCAGCCCGGCGATAAAGACCAGAACGGCTGCAATTGTGATAAAGGAATATTGATTGGCTATTAAGTTCACCGCGGCCTCTGCATGGGGTTCACCGAAAATGTCATGTTTTATCTGTTACCTTCACACTTTGACAATTCAAATGAGTTCTTTTACAATCGTGCAACGTTTTACATCCTACATCACTAGGGAAGGGCTTTTTCGATGAAAGAGTATACCACCGAGTTTCTTCGCAACATTGCGCTGGTTTCGCATGGCGGCGCGGGCAAGACGATGTTGGCGGAGGCATTTCTCCATGCAACAGGGGCAACCACCCGCCTTGGCAAGGTTGAGGATGGCACGACGGTTTCGGACTATGATGATGAGGAACACCGTCGAAAGATATCCATCTATTCAAGCGTACTTCCCATAGAGCACCGCGATCACAAGATAAATGTAATTGACGCGCCAGGCTACACTGATTTTGTAGGCGAGATGATTTCCGCCTTGAGTGTGGCTGATGGCGCGCTTATTTTAGTGGATGCGGTTTCCGGTATTGAGGTTGGGACTGAGCTTGCATGGCGTTATGCGGATGAGTTCAACCTTCCACGCTTTGTTGTGATCAATAAAATGGATCGCGATAATGCTGATTTTGAAAAAGCCTATGAAGCGATAGAAGAATTTGTGCGTGCGCATGGCAAACGCACCCTTAAAGTCCATTTGCCCATTGGCGAAAAACAGAATTTCAAAGGCGTGGTCGATATCATCGGTATGAAGTCTTACATCGGTGATGGCAAGACCACGGCTGAAATCCCTGCTGAATTAAAAGAAGCGGCGGAAAAGGCCCACTTTGTACTTGTAGAAGCTGCGGCAGAGGGCGAAGACGAGTTGATGGAAAAATACCTCGAGAACGGTTCTCTCACCGACGCTGAGATGGTGCGTGGACTTGAGGATGTGGTCTACGCTGGAGAATTTGTACCCGTGTTCTGTGCTGCTGGCGGACATGAAGTGGGCGCGATTGCCCTGCTCAATGACATCATCGACTTACTACCCTCACCACTAAATGCTCCGAAGCGCGTGGCACAGGGTAAAAACGGTGAAGAAGAATTGAAACCTTCAGACACCGAACCTTTAGCCGCCTACGTATGGAAGACCACCGCTGATCCTTTTGTTGGCAGGATGACATATTTCCGCGTGTTCTCCGGCACTATTCAAGCCGATGGGCATGTGTGGAATCAAAATAAAAATGCGGATGAACGCGTATCTGGTTTGCATTTCCAGCGCGGCAAGGAAGCGATCCCCGCCAAACTAGTCCATGCGGGCGATATTGCCGCTGTGTCCAAGCTAAATGTGACCGCCACAGGCGATACATTCTGTGACAAAGGACATCCGCTTACAATTGCAAAACCGCATTTCCCTGCCGCTTTATATCGAGTGGCTGTTACCCCAAAAAGCCAGGCTGATGCGGCAAAGATTTCCCCAACTTTGACCAAGCTTTGTGAAGAGGATGTAACCCTCTTGTGGGAAAACGATCCCATCACACATGAGACTGTTTTGAAGGGCATGGGTGATCAGCATATTGACGTGGCACTCCACCGTGCTCAGGCCAAGTTTCAGGTCGGACTTGCAACACATGAGCCGCGCGTCCCTTATCGTGAAGGAATTACACGCAAAGCCAGTGCTCAGTATCGTCATAAGAAGCAAAGCGGCGGATCAGGTCAATTTGGCGAAGTGCATCTGCGCATCGAACCTTTGCCCACGGCCGACTTTGAATTTACAGATGAACTCGTAGGGATGAACTTATCGAAGTCCTATTTGCCTCCAATTGAAAAAGGCATTAAGGCTACGATGGAGCGCGGTGCGTTCGCGGGCTATCCCATGAGCAATGTCAAAGTGATCGTCTATGATGGCAAGGAACATGAAGTTGATTCAAAGCCAGTAGCTTTTGAAATTGCAGGACGTGAGGCCTTCAAACTGGCGGTGCACGATGCGGGCCCTGTTTTGTTCGAGCCAATCATGAGTATTCGCGTTACAGTCCCAGATGCGAACATGGGCGATGTGATGAGCGATCTCAACACCCGCCGTGGCCGTGTGCAGGGCACAGACTCGGAACATGGCAATACCGTCATTGTGGCGCATGTGCCTCTGGCTGAATTGCTGCGCTACACTACACAACTCCGCTCCATCACTGGCGGACGCGGCTACTTCACGATGGAATTCGATCACTACGACACTGTCCCAGCGCATATCACGGGCCCCATCATTGAAGCGCATAAGAAGGAAATGGAACCGAAGAAGGAAGAATAGTTGAGTAACGAGTGATAAGTGAGAAGTAAAAAGCTCCGAGGCTATCAAGCTCGGAGCTTTTTACTTGTTTACCCGTGTACTTGTATGCTTGTTTAACGTGGATAATGGATAAAAAAATAGGCTGTTGTGTCACCCTCCCGAGGGACACACCGTACTTGCGTTCGGTGCAAGTGTCGGGATGATGTGAAGGAGCGCTTTCCCTGGCACCGCCTGCCAGGGCAGGTGTCAGCGACTGAAGGGTCTCGAATGTAAGTTACAAGATGCTTCGCGCCTGAAAAGAAAGCGGCGCTCAGCATGACACAATCCCTTATCCATTATTCACGTTGTTTACGTTAAAATACTTCCATGCCCATCGTCCGCTTCCCTGCCTTGATGAAATTCTATGTGGATAACCAAAGTGAGTTTACGGCGCATGGCTCCACCATCGCTGAATTGCTTGAAGACATTCTTGCGCGCTATCCAACGCTCAAACCGCATTTGTTTGATTCAAAAGGTGAGCTTCGCAGGCATTTCAATATTTTTGTGAATGGCGTTCATCTGCGCGAACTCAATGGGATGGAAACATTATTAAAAGAAGATGACAAGGTCATCTTAATGGCATCCGCCGCTGGGGGATAAGTCCACCAAACTTGTTTGGGTGGGAATTTTTATATTGACAAATTCGGTAAGATACGTAAAATAGCGGACATCTAATATGAAGATCATGAAAACATTTAACTATTGCTTGTGTCTGTCGCGGGGCTCGTAACCACCGCCTGAGACAGACCCTTCCGCAGTCAACGGAATCATCAGACGGTTGGACGACCCCCGCTTGCAAAATTTTTGCATAGTGTGGCGTTTGTTCGCCGTCTTTTTGTTTACTCGTTGGCTGCTTTTGATTTAACTGTATGTCATTCCGAGGGCGCCTCAGTTCTTTGCCCGAAGCAATCTCTGATAAGAAGGATACACATGACTTTACTCGATTTTAGATTGAAAGAATCAAATTCAATTCTTCTTGATGGACTTCCTGCTCACGTGGGGAATACGCCGCTACTGCCGCTTCGCAGACTCAGCTTTAGCCTGCCTCCACGTGTAAAGATTTTTGCCAAAGCTGAATGGTTTAACCCGGGCGGTTCCGTCAAAGACAGGCCTGCGTTGAACATCATTCAAAATGCGCTGATCAACGGTGACCTGGGAACTGGCAAGCGTTTGCTGGATTCAACTTCAGGCAATATGGGAATTTCATACGCCACCTTTGGTGCGGCCTTGGGAATCCCAGTCACATTGGCGGTGCCAGCCAGTGCTAGCTCGGAGCGGATCACTATTCTTAAAGCACTGGGCGCAGAGGTAATTCTCACTGACCCGCTTGAAGGCTCGGATGGTGCGATTCTTAAAGCCCGTGAATTGGCTGCGGAAAGGCCAGACTTGTATTGGTATGCCAATCAGTACAACAACCCTGCAAATTGGCAAGCGCATTATCTTTCCACAGGGCCCGAAATCCTTTCGCAGACTAATGGAGAGGTGACTCATTTCGTTGCTGGTCTTGGCACTTCTGGCACATTGATGGGTACGGGAAGATATCTTCGCGAGCAATTGCCGAATGTAAAAATTGTTGCTTTCCAACCCGATGCATCTTTTCATGGACTCGAAGGCCTCAAGCATATGCCTAGTGCGATCAAGCCTGGGATCTACGACGAGTCACTTGCGGGCACTCCGCTTGAGGTTAAGACCGAAGCGGCGCATGAGATGGTAAATCGCCTGGCGCGGGAGGAAGGTCTCTTTGTTGGAATCTCCTCCGGTGCGGCAGCAGTCGCAGCGCTTGAGGTTGCAAGTCAATTGGATGAAGGCGTTGTGGTGACTCTGTTCCCCGATGCGGGCTATAAATATTTGAGTGATAAATCGTTATGGGAGGGCAACTAATGCTGACTGTTTCAAATGACTTGCTTGAAGAGATCAACGCACATGTTGAGGCAGCCTACCCTGAAGAGGGAGCTGGTTTTTTGATCGGCGTGGATGGCGAAGTGAAAGAGATTTTGTCTTTGCCAAATGCGCGTGAAGATGAGGCGCGGCATAACCGATTTTTGTTCACGCCCAAAGATTATCTCAAAGCCGAATTAAAAGCCGAGAGCCTCGGCCTGGATCTGATCGGTGTTTTTCATTCGCACCCCGATTGCCCGAACATCCCCTCCGAATATGACCGTGAATGGGCGCAGCCGTTTTTCTCTTACATTATCACGCGCGTGGATGAAGGCAAGGCTGTCAATCACCGCTCATGGCGGTTGCTTGAAGACCGCTCGAAGTATGAAGAAGAAGAGATTTCAATTCAATAAATTTTCAGGTGGTTGAGTAAGGCGAGTGTTTTTCTCGCCTGTATCGAAACCACCATGTAATAGTGATATTTTCAATAACGAGTGGTCTCGATACACTCCTCGAAAAGCACTCGGAGTTACTCGACCACCAGAGTATATAAATAACAGGACTTTAATATGACATCGCAAACTTTACAAAAAGTGGATCACTCTGCTCTAAAGACAAATCAACTATTCATCATCTTTTTAAGTGTCGTGGCGTACATCTTGAACCAGCCGATCCTTGCAGCATTCGTCGCGTTGGTGATGGGGCTTGGTGCTGTTTTGAAGACCCCGGGCTTTGGCATTGTTTACAAATCTATTCTCAAGCCGCGTGGGTGGATGAAACCTGATGTGCTGGATGACAACCCTGAGCCGCATCGCTTTTCACAGATCGTTGGCTTCGTGTTTTTGACCGCGGGTTCCACTGCATTATTTCTTGGCTCATCCGTTTTAGGCTGGGCGCTGGTCTGGATCGTGATTGCACTTGCTTCATTAAATGCTTTCGGTGGTTTCTGTGTGGGATGTGCCGTGTATTACTGGTTGGCACGGCTCGGAGTGCCGGGCTTTGGTAAGCAACCGCCCACAGGGATATTCCCCGGTATGAAGCCAAAAGCGGAGGCAAGAGCATGACTTCCGATATTCTGTTGCGTTTCGCTTCTGCAATTGGTATCATATTCCTGGGCGTGAGCGCATATTGGCTACTGAATCAGCGGTTGTTATTGCGTGCGAAGAACAATTTGAATTCTTTGTTGAATCCATTGCCGAACAAACCTGTCATTGTGTATTTCACAACGCCAGATTGCGCGCCGTGTAAGACCGTTCAACGCCCCGCGCTCGATAAGTTGACCACCTTGCTGGGCGAGAAATTGCACATCGTTGAAATTGACGCCACCGCACGCCCCGACCTCGCGAAGACCTGGGGTGTGATGAGTGTGCCGACCACATTTTTGCTCAATGCCCGTGGCGAGGCGCGTTATGTCAATAACGGTGTGGCACGTGTTGAAAAGTTGATGGAACAGATACAAACTTTGTAATTGCAGATGAACTCTGGTGGTCGAGTAGCCTGAGGCGATAGCCGAAGGCATATCGAGACCACCTGTGAATTGAATATTCTTTATCAATTGGTGGTTTCGACACTGCACTGTATAAAACGCAGTGGGTGCAAGTGTACGCCCCTCAAAGAGCATTCGGGGCTACTCAACCACCAGATGTAAATAAAATTAGGAGACTCTATATGCCCGTTTTACGAATCCCAACTCCATTGCGCGCTTACACAAATGGACAGGCCAGCGTTAACGTCAATGGCTCGAACGTTTCCGAGGCGCTCGCAGATTTGACCAGCCAATACCCAACCATCAAGCCACACATTTTTAGTGAAGGCGGAAATTTGCGCCCCTTTGTAAACTTGTTCGTAGGTGAACATAATATCAAGGATCTGCAGGGAGTGGATACTCCGATCAAGGATGGCGAGAAGATTATGTTGATTCCGTCCATTGCTGGTGGAAGACCATGTCGTTGCGAGGAGGGTGCTCGTCCCGACGAAGCAATCTCCTACAAAATTGGGATTGCTTCGGGCGAAGAACAAGAGCGCCCTCGCAGCGACATTTAAGAATAAGAGGATAGTATGTTACCTGAACTCAATCACGAAGAAATTTTGCGCTACTCACGCCACTTGCTGATTCCAGAAGTGGGGCTTGAGGGCCAGCGCAAGCTAAAGAATTCATCCGCGCTGATCATTGGCACAGGTGGACTTGGCTCGCCCGTTGCTTTATATCTCGCTGCTGCGGGCGTCGGTCGTATTGGGCTTGTGGATTACGACGTGGTCGATTCATCGAATCTACAGCGACAGGTGATCCACGGCACATCCACGATTGGAAAGTTGAAAGTGGAAAGTGCGCGTGAAAAGCTGATTGACTTGAATCCTGACATTCAAGTGGATGTCTACAATGAGCCGTATACTTCCGAAAATGCGCTTCGCATTGCCGCCGACTATGACATCATCCTCGATGGCACGGATAACTTCCCGACTCGCTACCTGACTAATGACGTTGCCGTCTTCCTCGGCAAGCCGAATGTGTACGCATCCATCTTCCGCTTTGACGGACAAGTGAGCGTGTTCTATGCCAAGGAAGGGCCGTGCTATCGTTGCCTCTTCCCTGAACCGCCTCCTCCTGGGCTTGTCCCTTCGTGTGCAGAGGGTGGTGTGTTGGGCGTATTACCCGGCACGATTGGCACGCTTCAAGCCACCGAAGCCTTGAAGGTATTGCTCGGCATCGGTGAACCAATGATCGGTAAACTGCTCCTATACAATGCGCTTGACATGTCCTTTGACTTCGTCAAGCTCAAGAAGAATCCCAATTGCCGCGTGTGTGGGCCGAATGCTGATATCAAAGAGTTGATTGACTACGAAGAATTCTGCGGTGTCCCCAGCCACGACCATGAAGAAGGTTCCGCAGGCGCAGGCCTGGACATTACTGCCAAGGAACTAGCTGAACGCGTGAAGACCAATCACCTCAAGCTATTGGATGTGCGTGAACCACACGAGTTGGAAATTTCCGCTTTGCCAAATGCGGTCAATATTCCGCTGGGACAATTGGCTGGGCGCTTGGCTGAGTTAGACAGCGCCGATGACATGATCATCTTCTGCAAAAGCGGTAGCCGATCTGCCCGCGCGCTGGAATTGCTCGCCAGTGCAGGCTTCAAGAAGGTAAAGAACCTCAAAGGCGGCATCAACGCCTGGGCGAGGGATGTGGATACGAATTTGCCAGTGTATTAAAGATGTACCCTTCGTCCTGAGCGGAGCGAGTGTTCGTCGAGCGAAGCCGAAGGACGTGTTGGTAGATAGCGCGCGCTTCGACTGCGCGATGCTCCGCTCAGCGAGGAGAAAATTTTTATGAAACGTGTCATAATTTTAGGTGGTGGTTTTGGTGGAATTGCAACGGCGCATCGTCTCAAGCAAAAACTTGGGGATGATGTTGAGGTTATTCTTGTAGACCGCCGCCCGTATTTTATGGTGGGATTCCGCAAGAGTTGGGCGCTGATCGGCGAGGCTCCGCTTGAGGCTGGGCAAAGGCCGATTGAAAGCTTGAGCAGGATCGGCGTCCGTGTGATGCGCGGGTCGGTTGAGTCGATTCATCCTCAAGAGAAATCTGTTGTCGTGGATGGAGAGAAAATCCAAGGCGATGCAATCGTCGTAGCGCTTGGTGCCGACCTGCTCCCCAATGCGGTAACAGGTTTTCAGGAAAATGCTTTGAATGTATATGACCCGCAGGATATTCCGCGTGCGGAAAAAGCGTTGAGCGAATTCAAAGGCGGGCGTTTGGTGATCGGGATTTTTGGCGCGCCATATAAGTGCCCGCCTGCGCCTTTTGAAATGTCATTGCTGATTAACGAAAAATTGAAGGCGCGAGGGGTGAAGGCAGAGATCATTGTGTTCAGCCCACAGCCAATGTCTTTGCCGATTCTTGGGCAGGTGAGTTGTGACTTGATCGAGGGTCGTTTGGCGGATCACGGGATTCAATTTTTTCCGAATCATAAAGCCACATCGATAGAAGCGGGTGAAGTGGTGTTCCCAAATAAGCGCCTGCCTTATGACCTTTTGCTGGGGGTGCCACCTCACACGCCGCCCGCAGTTGTGCGTGACAGTGGCTTGGTTGGGCCCTCTGGCTGGGTGGACGTGAATTCGCGGACGATGGAAACTTCATTTCCCGGTGTGTATGCGATTGGTGATGTAGTGCAAATTATGCTGGCAAATAATAAGCCACTTCCCAAGGCTGGCTTGTTTGCCGAGATGATGGGTGATGCTGTTGCGGATCGTATCGCCTCCGAGTTTATGGGAGAGAATCCTGATGCGACTTTTGCAGCGGAGGGCGGTTGCTATTTGGAAGTAGGTGGTGGACAGGCCATGATGGTGCAGGGAAGTTTTCTGGCCGAGCCAGAACCGATTATCACACTTACAGAAGCCTCTGAGAAATATCTGGATGAAAAACGCCTGTTTGAAACTGAGAGGCTGGATAAGTGGTTTGGATAAAACAAAGGATGAAGATCAATCCCGCCGAAACCTTCGGTGGGATTGATCTTTTATTTTAAATATTTACAAAATCTTGTGGAAAGATCGCAATTTGCGGAAAGTTTTGTACTACTTCCTTGTCAAAGGTAACAAGAGTGAGATTCATTTCTTTTGCAAGGGCCACATATTCACAATCATAAGATGTGCATTTGCTGGTTGCCATGAGTTCAAGCACTAAATTGGATGAGACAAATCTTTCATGTTCGACCATAAGGTCATGCGCTTCATTCATGATCTGTTGGCACTTTTCAAGGCTCACATACTTAAAGCGAAAATATTTGGAAACAATACTCCGAACTTCGCTTTGCCATAATAAAGGAGCGTACCAGTCGGGGTCTTTTACGAAAACCTGGGTCACCAGTTGTGAATTTTCACCTGCTATAAAAAAATATCCAATTAAATTTGCATCAACGATGATCATTCGCGGCCCTCTTTTTTCCAGCGAGTAAGTTCTTCATCACTGACTGTGTAATGAGCAGTTAATTCCCGAATTTTGCGCGTACGTTCCAGGATCGCCTGAACATCAGCAGGGATCCGTTTCTGGACCGCGTGTTCAAATATGGAAATGATCTCGCTGTTCACACTGCGATGGTTGGCCTTGGCCTGGAGTTTGATTTTTTCGTAAATTTCCTCGGGGATGTTTTTTATGGTAACAGTTGTCATGGGTTCCTCTCTTGCTTCCATTTTGCAACCATTATGGAACTTTTGCGAAATTTTGTCAAGAGTCGATTTTGTAAAGTTTGCTCTATTGTTATATCTCTCTTATAATCCAATCATTGGGATATTCTTACAATGAGACCTCTTCGCGTTTTTCTCTGTCATGCATCACAAGACAAACCCGCTGTGCGCGAGTTATTTGATGCGCTGAAAGCAGAAAAATGGATTGACCCGTGGCTTGATAAGGCAAAGATCTTGCCAGGGCAGGATTGGGAGATGGTGATCGAGAAGGCCGTCGAAGATTCAGATGTTGTGATCGTTTGCCTTTCAAATCAATCGGTGACAAAAGAGGGCTATGTTCAAAGGGAAATTCGTTATGCGTATGATATTGCTCTGGAAAAACCAGAAAATACTATTTTCTTGATCCCATTGCGGCTGGACGATTGCAATGTCCCTCGTAAATTACGGGCTTTGCATTGGGTGGATTATTTTGGCCCTGCCAAAGAGGATACACTTTCCGATCTGCTGAACGCATTGAAGCTGCGCCATGAACAAAAAATAGAAATCGAAGCTAGTGGGGTGATAGGGTTGGATAAGTCGGGAGAAAAAGAAATCAGAGCGGAAGATCAAATTCAACGGGATTCTGTGAAGCCTGAAAGCAAATCCATTAAGCGTAAATATGTTCTTTCTGCGGCCCCTCCTCGGGTGGTACTTGGTTTATCCATGCTTGCGCTTGTTGCCTGGGGTACTTATGCAATATTCTTTTCTGGAATGCCTGATCAACCAGTCAATTTGACTGAGGTAACTGAAACCACAACCGTCATACCCACCCACACTTTCGTACCGCTGACTTATACGCCAACTCCAGATATTGGTTCAACCATGATTTCTGAAAAAGATGGCATGGTCCTGGTATTTGTTCCCGCAGGTGAATTCACAATGGGCAGTAACAATGACCATGTGGAGAATACACCTGAGCATCAAGTGGATTTGGATGCCTTCTGGATCGACCGGACCGAAGTGACCAACGCCATGTACGCCAAATGCGTGGATGCGAATCAATGTAATCCACCAGTCAAGGTTAGTTCATACACTCGTCCAGATTATTTCGATAACTCTGAATTTGATTCTTACCCTGTGATCTATGTGAATTGGAACATGGCGAAAACATATTGTGAATGGGCAGGTCGCAGATTGCCCACCGAAGCAGAGTGGGAAAAAGCCGCGCGCAGCACAGATGCCCGCGCTTATCCCTGGGGAAATGCTCTACCAAAAGATTCGCTGCTAAATTACAACGGTAATAATGGTGATACATCCATGGTTGGCAAATATCCCGAAGGTGCAAGTATTTATGGCGCACTGGATATGGCTGGGAATGTTCTGGAGTGGGTGCAGGACTGGTATGGTGATGCCTATTATCAGGATTCTCTTTTGTCAAATCCTTTGGGCCCCGAATTAGGTCAGCTTCGAGTATTACGTGGCGGGTCATGGAATGAAGGCGATAGCATTGTGCGCGTCGATTATCGTTACAAGCTTGAGCCCTCCAAAATTGGCAGCATTATCGGTCTTCGTTGTGCGGGCGATGTTACCCCGTAGAGGTCTGAGTTGTTCGTATCTCGCCAACTTTCTTTACCTGTCATATAATCCCAACATTGGGATTTTTTTATCATGCCCCGACCCCTCCATGTTTTTCTCTGTCATGCCTCACAAGACAAACCTGCTGTTTGGAAACTGCACCGTTACCTCAAACAGCGCGGCACTCAACCGTGGCTGGATCAGGAGGAGTTGTTGCCCGGCCAAAACTGGGCGGTGGAAATCTCAAAAGCTATAGATGCCTCGGATGTAATCCTTGTTTGCCTGTCTAAAGCTTCAATCAATAAAGAGGGGTTTGTTCAAAAAGAAATTTCCTTTGCGCTAGATAGGGCTTTAGAAAAGCCCGAAGGAATGATTTTTATCATTCCTGTAAGACTTGAGGCGTGTGAACTTCCTAGAAACCTGAATTGGTATCATTGGGTGGATTTATTCAGTGATGGTGGACGCAGGCGGTTATTGATGAGTTTGAACAGGCGAGCGACTGAGCTAGGCGAAGATGTATCACCTGTACTAATGGAAGATACAAAACAGCGAACTCCCAAACCCTTTAAACCTGAGTTTAAACCAGCAGAGCAGGTTGTCCTTAATCCTGAGAAAGAAGAAGTGAAGGAAGAGCTAAAGAAAGAGTTTACCGCAAAGCCTTTCACAAGATTTCTTGACCCATCTACTCTTGCCCCATCTACTCTTGCCCCTAAAGCGATAACAGACTCTCAAGGTATGAAGAAATTTGTGCCAAACAACAACCTTCGCTGGCTTGGGATCAGCGGAATTGTTATTATCGGTTTGCTCATGGTTTTATTTGGCGGAAACTATCTTCGTAAAAACTTTGTTGTCGCACCTACTATATCACCAACAACCACTTCTCAAGTGCCAATTACTACTACTCCAGCCCAGTCATCAACTATTACATTTGCTCCTCCAATCTTCACCCTACCTCCATATATTGGTTTGACAGTCGTGTCCGAAAAAGATGGCATGGTTTTGGTTTATGTGCCAGCAGGCACTTTCATAATGGGGAGTGACAGTAGCGGGCTATCCGATGAAAAGCCAGAGCATAAAGTTAGTTTGGATGCCTTCTGGATCGACCAGACCGAAGTGACCAATGCCATGTATGCCAAATGTGTCGCAGCGAATCAATGTGACCAGCCAAATGACTCCAAATCTTATACTCATCCAAATTATTATGGAAATTCAGAGTTTGACCATTATCCCGTTGTTTATGTTTCATGGAACGATGCGGTGGCGTACTGCTCCTGGGCAGGACGCAGATTACCTACGGAAGCTGAATGGGAAAAAGCCGCGCGCGGCACCGACGGAAATATCTATCCTTGGGGAAATGATTCTCCAAGTGAAAGTTTGCTGAATTACAACCAAAATGTTGGCGGTTTGACAGCAGTTGGCAAGTATCCGAGGGGTGCAAGTATTTATGGCGTGTATGATATGGCTGGAAACGTCTGGGAATGGGTAAGCAGCTTATATCAACCCTATCCTTATGATGCGGATAATGGGCGTGAGAATTTGAGTTCTTCAGGTGCTCGAGTGTTGCGCGGCGGCTCGTGGAACAATAGCGTTAGCGACGTCCGTTCTGCATTCCGCTTCAGGTACGATCCGACAAATTGGTACGGCGGCTTCGGATTTCGTTGTTCCCGCTCACCGTAAGAGACCATCCACGAATTTTATACGAATGAACGAATGTCAGTCAGCCATTCGAGCATTCGTGGCCTATTCGTGGACGGTTTTTCACGTTATCATCCAAGACCTCCGAGTTCTCCACGAAGTGCCCTGTGGGTAAGAACTCGGAAGTCTCTTCTTAAAAAGACGGTAAAATACCCCCAACCAAGGAGAGACGCTGTGACCGGATTACCCGAATCAAAAGAGAGAAGAGTCTTTAATAACGTGTTGGGCGCGATGGGGAATACGCCGCTTGTAAAATTGGAACGAATTGGCAAAGACCTTCCAGTTCCGTTATATGCGAAATTGGAATTTATGAATCCCGGTGGGTCGGTCAAGGATCGGGTTGGGGCGTATATTATTGAACAGTATGAAAAAAGGGGAGAGCTCAAACCCGGTGGGACAATTGTCGAAGCCACCTCTGGTAATACAGGTGTAGGTCTTGCGATTGCAGCAGCCTTGAAGGGCTACAAGACCATCTTCGTCATGCCTGATAAGATGAGCAATGAAAAGATTTTATTATTACGTGCCTATGGCGCGAAGGTGGTCATTACACCAACGGATGCAGGCCCTGGCGATCCGCGCTCTTATTATGAGGTTGCCAAAAAAATTGCGCGCGAGGTTCCAAACGCTGTTCTTGCCAACCAATATCACAACCCCGATAACCCAAAAACACATGAGTTGAGTACCGGTCCTGAGTTGTGGGAACAAACCGAAGGCAAGCTGACCGATGTCATCATTGGCATTGGCACCGGGGGCACCATCACAGGTGTGGGACGTTATCTCAAGGCTAAGAATCCAAACATCACCATTGTGGGCGTGGATATTGAAGGCTCGATCCTGACCGAGATTTGGCAAAACAAAGGCGTTATCCCTCCGGGCGCTTACCCAAAAACTTATAAAGTGGAAGGCATCGGCGAAGACTTCTTGCCATCCACCATGGATATTAATTATGTAGATGCCATTGAGCGTGCAGGTGACCGCGAGTCATTTTTGTGGGCGCGTCAACTGGTGCGGCAGGAAGGGATTTTCGCGGGTGGCTCTTCTGGCTCCGTGATTGCGGGGGCGATGAAATACTGTCGCAAGTTATCTCCTGATCGTTTGCCTGTTGTAATCCTACCTGATTCGGGTTCGCGCTATCTTTCCAAATTCTATGATGATAAATGGATGCGTGAATTCGGTTTTCTCTCGATGGAATTCGGAGAAACGGCTCTGCGCGACCTTTTGATTGCCAAGCCAAACAAGCAGTTATTTACGGCGACGATTGGTGACTCGATTCGCAAGGTGGTATCGGTGATGCACCAGAATGCAGTATCGCAGATGCCAGTTGTCGGCGCGGATGGAACGCTCGTGGGTCTCATCGAAGAAGTGGATTTACTTAATCATATGCTCGAAAAACATGAACACAGTAACGAAGAGATGATAGATGCGCTCGTGCAAAATGCTGGCGCAGTCTTCCCGCCCGAAACTCCGCTCGAGGATGCCATGCCTTCGCTGAAAGCTGGTTATGCCTTGATCATTGTGGAGAACAGCAAGCCAATCGGCATCCTCACAAAAATTGATGTGTTGGACTACGTGGCTGGAAAGATATAAAGAAGAAATTAGTGAATGGAGATTAGTATCCGATTGCGGAGCCTGAGCCGAGATTTCTCCACGAGAAATCTCCGTTCATCTCTGTGCATCTCTGGTGAATCCGAATTTTCAAACCGTATATTAGAACAAATTTTCTGATATAATTTGATCCAAGATTGGCGCGTGCCGATCAACTTTATCAAATGGAGGCTGAAATGGATTTTAGTTCTATCAACTGGTTGGCTGTTGTTGCCTGCGTCGTAGCAAGTATGATCATTGGTTCGATCTGGTTTAGCCCAAAGGGGTTTTATCCCGCCTGGTGGAAGGCCATCGGCAAGACGGACAAGGACATCCCGGGTGACCAAAGCATGAGCGGCATGTGGATTGTATGGGTGCTGGTCATATTGTCATCCCTTGTGCAGGCTGTCTTCATGTCTCTCATGGTCACTGCGATGGGAAGCTTGTCCGGCGGCGCGACGCTGGCATCAGGTGCGACGGCTGGCTTCCTGCTCTGGCTTGGGTTTGTAGCCCCTTCAAGCCTCACCAACAAATTATTCGCGGACCGTGTGAAGTCCTGGTACTACGAAGCCGGTAATCACCTCGTTACCTTTGTCGTGATGGGCGCGATCCTTGGTGCCTGGCGTTAGCCCTTCGAATTCTCCAGACCTCCGAGTTCTCCACGAAATGCCTTGTGGGTAGGAACTCGGAGGTCTTCGTTTTTAGTCGGGTATACTCGACCCATGCAACCTATTATTCGATTATATAAGCCCGAAGACTTTGATGATATTACGCGCATCTGGTTTGAAGCAGAAACCGTAGCCATGCCGAAACTGATGGCGCGCATGGGGCATAAACTTGAAGACGCGCGCGAATATTTCCAGAGAGCCGTTGTAGCTGAATGTCAAATTTGGGTCTACGAACGGGATGGCGTTCCGCTTGGCTTTCTTGCCATTCAAGGTGAATTCATAGACCGCCTGTATGTTGACCCTGCCTATCATCGCCAGGGCATCGGCCAGGCATTGCTGATGAAAGCGCGCGAACTTTTGCCGAGGCACATGTGGCTTTATACGCATGTCGCAAATAAGATGGCACGCGCTTTCTATGAAAAGAACGGCTTCGTCGCCGAAAAATTTGGCGTCAGTCCTGAACCCGAATCCGAACCCGATGTTGAATATCATTGGTGGGCACATCCCCTTCGTAAATAAAACATGCGGCCTACATATCTTGAAGTCAATCTCAACCAGCTAAAGCAAAATCTTCAAAACATCCGCGCTCATGTTGCGCCCGCCAAGGTCATGCCGATGGTCAAGGCCAACGCATATGGTCACGGCATCGAGGGCGTCGCTCCCTTCATCGAATCGTACGTGGATTATTTTGGAGTTGCCCTCGTTGAAGAAGCGATTCAATTGCGCGAACTTGGGATTACGAAACCAATCCTTGTTGCAGGCGGGACGTTGATCGAACAGTTGCCATTATTTTTTGAACATGACTTAATCCTCACCGCTTCATCGCTAGACATACTAACTGCTGCCGAACAACTAGCCGAGTCTACCCATAAGCGACTCAAAGCCCACCTCAAGATTGATACGGGTATGGAGCGGGTGGGTGTTCATGAATATGAAGCGGAAGAATTCATAAAGCACTCCCTTGCGTGTAGGCATTTAGGCATAGAAGGGATTTATACACACTTAGCGAACTCAGAATCTCTGGAGTCGGACAGCTTGCTGTCCGCAACCAGCAAGCTGGTTGATTCCAGAATCCAACTCGAACGCTTTCAAGAAGTATTACGCTTTTACGAAAAGAACAGCCTGCCTACGCCCATGCGCCATATCTGTAATTCGGGTGGGATATTAAATCTGCCCGAAGCACATATGGACATGGTACGTCCTGGTGTCTTGTTTTATGGTGTTTACCCCGCGCGCGATATTGAAAAGAAGATCGATGTGAAACCAGCGCTGACGTGGAAATCGAAAGTAGCATACAGCAAGATCACCCTGCCCGGGCGGAGTGTCAGCTATGGGTCGTTGTGGCAGGCTGAGGCGCGGACTCGAATCGTCACCATCCCCTGCGGCTACGCGGATGGATACTTCCGCCGCATGACCAATCAAGCGCGGGTCGTCATCAATGGAAAATCATATCTGCAAGTGGGACGCATCTGCATGGATCAGTTCATGGTCAATGTGGGGGATGATGATGTGAAGATGGAGAATGAGGTGATTCTGTTGGGCAGTGGAATCACAGCCGAGGAACTCGCCGATTGGGCAGGCACGAATGAATATGAAGTGATGACAAATATCAGTGCGCGCGTGCCAAGAGTGTTTGTGTAAGTCGGATTGCCAATCCGACTTACGCCTGCGGTACAATAGGCGCACTGCCGCTAAAAAACATAATGCTATTTTAATAATTTATGCGGCACTTTGTATTTTGAAAATGAGGTGTGAAGTTGAATTCCAGAGTTAAAGATTATTTGACCTTATTTGGCGTGGCCGGTGTGGTGGTTGCGCTTGATCAATGGACGAAGTTGCTGGTGCGCGAGAACATTGAGTTTGGCGCGCAATGGCTGCCCGATTGGTTGTTCTGGCTCAGCCCATATGCGCGGGTTGTGCATTGGTATAACAGCGGGGCTGCGTTTGGCATGTTCCAGAACGGGAATTTGGTTTTTACGATTCTGGCCTTTATTGTGATCGCTGCCATTATTTATTACTTCCCGCATGTGGAAAACGAAGATTGGACCTTGAAACTGGCGATGGGTCTGCAGCTTGCAGGCGCAAGTGGAAATTTGATCGACCGCTTGATGATGGGCAAAGTGACCGACTTTATTTCCGTTGGTTCATTTCCAGTGTTCAACATTGCCGACGCATCCATTTCAATTGGCGTGGTAGTCCTTTTGCTGGGTGTTTGGTTAAAGGAACGGCAGGATAAGATTAAAAAGGCCGCTGAAGAAAATCACGGGGAAAATGTTGATAGCCATGTTCAGATCGAAACTTCGATGAACTCCGCAGAAGAAAGCTAACCTGCGAAAATGGATGAGAAATTAATACCTCCGGCGGATGAAAACCAACCTGGGAGAAGATACACTATTTTGTTGATCGTTATAGTTGTGGTCGTTGCCCTTGATCAATGGACAAAATGGCTGGTGCGAAAGAACATTCCCGTCAACACCACTTGGCTGCCCGAGTCATTGGGCTGGCTTTCTCCATATGCCCGCATTACTTACATCCAAAACAAGGGGGCATCCTTTGGGATGTTCCAGAATGGCAATGTCATTATTATTGTTCTGGCTTTCCTGGTAATTGGCGCTGTTTTTTATTATGTGTTTACCATGGAGTCACAAAATGTTTGGATGTTGGCGGCTGCCGGTCTTTATGCAGGCGGTGCCCTTGGGAACCTGGTGGACCGCCTGACCATTGGCAGTGTTACTGATTTTATTTCTGTGGGAACTTTTTATATTTTCAATATTGCTGATGCAAGTATTAATGTCAGCGTGGCAATGTTATTGTTAATCTTTTGGGTGCATGAGAGAAGAAAACCTGATGAGATAATGCTAAACACTGGGGAGAAATCGTGAGCGACCGAATGGAAAAATTTCAATATGCGGGCGATAGATCAGAACGCCTTGACAAATTCCTGGTGACCTGCCTGCCTGAGTTTTCACGGGCACGTTTGCAGGGATTGATCGAGGATGGTTTTGTTACAGTTAATGGAAACCCTGCAAAAAAATCTGGCCAGGCGCTGGAAGCTGGCGCTGATGTGGAAGTGCGTATACCGCCGCCCGTTCCAAGCGGATTAACAGGTGAAGATATTCCGCTTGACATAATTTTTGAGAACGAGGATTTGATCGTTGTCAATAAACCTGCGGGCATGGTGGTGCATCCTGCTGCTGGACATGCTTCCGGTACCCTGGTGAATGCTGTTTTGGGTTATGACCCTGATATGGAAGGCATTGGTGGCGAAGAACGTCCCGGCCTTGTGCATCGGCTTGATAAGGAAACCTCAGGCTTGATTGTGCTTGCGAAAAATGAACGCGCGCATAACTGGCTCCAGGAGCAATTCCGTTTGCGAAGAGTGGAAAAGACTTATCTTGCGCTTGTAGATGGAAAACCACCCACGTCCACAGGCCGTGTGGAAGCATCTATTGGGCGTGACCCGAGTCACCGCAAAAAGATGGCGATCCTACCACCCGGTAAAGGGCGTGAGGCTGTCAGTGAATATAAAACGCTTGAGACTTTCAAGGAACACACGCTTTTGGAGTTCCGTCCGCAAACGGGGCGTACTCACCAGATCCGTTTACATTGTGAATTTTTAGGCTGCCCAATCGTGGGTGATTCTGTCTATGGGAAGAGAAAATTTACGGTTAATATCAACCGTCACTTTTTACATGCGTTCCGTTTGAAGATCATACTTCCCAATGAAAAAGAACCCCGCACCTTCCAAGCTGAATTGCCTGAAGAGTTGAAGAAGGCTTTGGATGATGTGAGAAGGTTGGAGTAGGGGAGTGAGAAGTGAGAAGTAAAAAGCAATAAGTGAGGATTGATGGTAGAGCAGAGTTTTGAGACATTGAAAGTTTGGCAGATGTCACATCAGTTAATGTTGGATGTTCATCAAAAGTTGCTTCCATTATTGCCAAAGGAAGAAAAATATGGATTGGTGGATCAAATACGAAGATCGTCAAAAAGTATTGGGGCAAATATCGCAGAAGGCGCAGGTCGCTTTTATTACATGGATAATGTCAGGTTTTGCTATATGGCACGTGGTTCTTTGGATGAAACATTGAACCATTTTATTGGTTTCAAAAGACTTGGGATTTTGCAAAAAAGAACTTTATGATGAATTGCGCCTGCAAGTTGAAGAAATTCGCCGTTTGTTGAATGGATATATCACATGGTTGAAAACAAAAAAGATTGGCTTGAATGAACCAGGTGCGACTCTTGCTATCCATGAATTGCCCGCCGAATATTTTGTGAACACTATGGAGTAGTTTTTCCTCACTTTTCACTTTTCACTTTTTACTTTTTTAGGAGACCCTTATGGAATACACAGACCTTCGTTCAGATACCGTTACAAAACCCACTCCCGAAATGCGCGAAGCGATGGCTGAGGCTGAGGTGGGTGATGATGTTTACGGCGATGATCCCACCGTCAACGCTTTGCAGGCGAAAGCGGCATCCATGCTTGGCAAGGAGGATGCGCTTTTTGTTCCTTCGGGGACGATGGGAAATTTGCTTGCGCTCCTCGTTCATTGCCAGCGTGGGGACGAGGCGATTGTGGGGGACAAGTCGCATATTTATATGAATGAGGCGGGCGGGATGTCTGCGCTCGGTGGGATTCAACCGCACCCGGTCAAGAATCAATTGGATGGGACTCTAGCATTGGATGACATCTACGCTTCAATCCAGACCGAGGATGTGCACCACACCATTACGCGACTCATTTGCATCGAGAACACGCAGAATGTTTGCGGTGGGATTCCATTAACTGCGGAATACACAGAGCAAGTAGGAAAGATCGCTAAAGAAAATAATCTACTCTTTCATGTTGACGGCGCAAGAATATTTAACGCGGCAGCGGCTTTGAATGTGGATGTCAAGGATTTAACCGCCCCGGCGGATTCAGTCATGTTCTGTTTGAGCAAGGGATTAGTTGCCCCTGTCGGATCGATGTTGGTAGGCACGAAGAAATTTATTGCGCGGGCGCGTCACTTGCGAAAGATGCTGGGTGGAGGAATGCGTCAGGTGGGGGTATTGGCGGCGGCAGGACTGATCTCGCTGGAGAGGATGACGGGCAGGCTTGGGCAGGACCATGCCCGGGCGAAGAGTCTGTTCGAGGGGTTAAAGCAGGTTCAGGGATTAAGGTTGGATGCGCGCTCCGCGTCCAATATGGTCTACTTTGATCTTGCCGATCACATTAAGTTGACAGAGGATCAAATCATCGAAGAAATGAAGAAGCGCGGCGTATTGGTGGATTGGGCGGGAGTCCGCCGTTTCCGTTTGGTGACACATTATTGGGTGGATGACGCGGGTGTGGAGAAGGCTATTAAGGGATTTGCAGAAGTGTTGAAGTAATTTTCGGAAATGATGAATGTCCCACAATGTGGGGAGAATAGTTTATTCGGCAAGTACGAAGCCAGTTTTATCATTTACGACCAGTTCTTCGAAAACACTGACGATAGCGGGGTCAAATAATATGCCCGCCTGCTCTCGAAGATATTGAAGCGCTTCCTCGGTTGATATCTTGCTCCGATATGGGCGGTTGCTGGTGAGGGCATCAAATGCATCTACAATCGCGAACATGCGCGCGAGAATAGGGATATTTTCTCCAGAAAGCCCGGCGGGATAACCTGTGCCATCCCATCTTTCCTGATGATGTCGAATTAGGGGAATGGTGTCTTGCAGGAATGGGATTCCCTCCACGATCCTTGCGCCAATATCGGGATGCAATCTCATCAGCTTCCATTCAGCTTCACTTAGCGGGCCAGGTTTATGCAGGATCGTATCGCTGATGCCGATCTTGCCGATGTCGTGTAAGAGCGATCCGCGTTCCAATACTTTTAACTGCTGGTGTGAATATCCGAGTGTCTCCCCCAATCTTGCGGCAAGGTGACTCACTCGCAGGCTGTGTCCTTCGGTTTCGCGATCACGTGCATCCAGCGCGGACATAAGTGATGCGAGAGTTTGATCGTATGTTGCTTCCAATGTATCGTATGCGGCTTTGATCTCTACTGCCTGCCTGCGTGACTCAACCAGTAAGAGTGAGCGTTCCAGGGCAATGGCAGCCTGGTTGACGAGAGCCTGCAAATCGTTGGGGTTGGTAGCGGGGTTTTGATTTGCCTCCTCCGGGGTGTCCATCCAGACTGCGCCGTATTTACGAATGGGGGTTTGAATCGGCAGGCAGGTTCTGATCACAGACTTGCCGTGTGAAAAATAAATGAGCTGCCCTGAATTCATGGCATCTTTAATTAACTCCATAGGGTGATTGGAGCCATTGTGTATGCCTGAATAGTCGATTTCCACTTCGGCTGAAATTTTTCCATCCAGGTTTAATAACACGATGCCAGTAGTGATACTCTTTGCGAGTTTATGGGCAGTTTGGGCAATATCTGAGGCGGCATCCTTTAAATTTTCTGCCTGAATGATCTGGTTGCTCAGCCGATATAGTAGTGACGTGATTCGCAGGGATGCGCGTAATTCCTGCTGAAGCCAGGTGCTTTCAAATGCGCCTGCCGCTTGAATGGAAAGCAACTCGGCCAGTGATTCATCGTTTTCGGTAAAGAAGACTTCATTTTGCTTCCCAAAGGCAAAGATTGCTCCAATGTTCATGCGATGCCAGCGGATGGGAATGGTTAACATGCTTCGCAAGCCAGCGTTATCTATAACAAGATGTGATGTGGCGGCATATTTTCTAACATCCCGAATGCGGAACGGTTGAGCGGCCTGGAATGCCATTTGGATCAACCCTTCTGAATTCGCTGAGTTTTCTATGCTTTCCACCAGGTGTGCTGCATTACCGGAATAGGCACTCTGGGTGAAATTTCTTTCCTTTTCCTGCCCCAATTGAATGTGAACAAAGGTGAACCTGGCCTGCAAAATATCCCTCGCAATGGATGCCACCTCTTGAGCCGTGGTACCCGGTTCCACCATGGACGACAGATGACTCCCGGCTTGAATGAGATCCTTCAAACGCTGATGATATCCCGAGCGTTCCCAGGCGCGAGTGAGTTCTGCCGCCACTGTTTCTGCCAGGCCAATGTCGATACTGCCGAAGCCATTGAGGCTTTCACTGTTTAACACGATTGCGCCGTTGGCATGTCCATTAAATATCAAGGGGATAATAACAGCCGATAAATTATTCTCATTTTCAAAGCGTAGATAATCTGCATCCGTCCTAATGTCGTTGATGATCTGGGTCTTTCGCTGGCGTATGGCGCGCCCCATGGCTCCAACGGATGTGCTCTGGCGGTAACCGGCTGGGATCAAACTGGTCTGATGTCCCGCTGCGGCGATCAGCATAAATTCCTGTCGATCTGGTTCGTGGATGTAAATACTGATCAGTGAACAGTTCAACGCACGTTCCATCGTGTTTACAGCCAACTGTGCTGCCACGGGCTGGTCCAGTTGATTTTCAAGCTGCTGGCTTAATTCCAACAGCAGTGTCAATTGCATATTGCGCTTTTTTTCATTTGTCCACTGGCGTGTCAACATCTCGATCTGGTCTGACTGTGCGTGCATGCGGAAGCGTATCCCCTCGCGTGTGAGCATGAACGGTTTTAGATAACGCCCCAACCGTTCACTCCATGGCATCACGCTGATATCAAGGTCATCGGGCTCGTCTTCCGTCTTGGTCAATTCCTGCATCAGCCCATTAATGGTCATGACAATGGTGGATACTTCATAATAGATCACAATAGATATCAAAGTGAAGAAAATAAAAGCCGCTTCGCGCACGACCATTATGGAGGCATTGCTGATATTCGCCAAATCGTCCATTACGATGAGCAACGCGCTGAGGAAGATCAGCAGGGTCAGTTCCAGCGTACTGGCGATCATAATGACTCTGTGACCAAGAATATCGTCCCTCGTCAGGCTGAGGCGGCTCCATGGCAGCAGGTTATTGAAAAATATCAGCAGCACAAGCAGTGCCGGGGGGATGAAATTTGCGCCGGATGCAAGAGGCAGGAAAACAACACACCAGATCAACCAGGGTATGGCATGTAAGCGCGCGAGGATACTGTTGTATTTATTTGAAAAGGGGAGAACTAGCTTGATGGCACCGATAAAGGCAGTAATTAGGAACGCAATTGAAAGAGGGGTTTTGATATGACTTATATCAAATTGTGCATAGATGCTGCTTGATGAGGCAAGAAATATCCCATTTGAAAACCCGATTGTGACGAAACTCAAATTTAAGAGGTCGACGTTTTCGAGTCGTTTTCCAATATTCAAGATTGATATTAATTGCATGATCGCAGCAAAGAAAAGAATCCATCCCTCTAAAAACAACCCAGCCTGTGCATACATTCCTATAAAGACAAAAAGCAGGATAACTGACAAACCCTGAACGAGCTTTATTCTCTTTTGCGGAACCTGTAGAATGGATACGATCTGTAACGACAGCCCAATTGAAAAAGAGATGACCCCTAAAATTACAAAAAACCAGCCTTGTTCATCCGTTCCTATTGATTTTAAATAATCAGGAATTAATAACAGGCTCACGCCCAGAAAACCTAGTATTCCGGATGAAAAAATATTGAGGTCGTTTTCGAGTGATTGCTTCATTGCGTTCTAGGATAGCATAAGAGGCAAATTTTATCTACCTTCTGAAAAGGCGGTTCATGCCGTAAAAGCCAGTTTTAATTTCTGATATAATCCCAAAGTAAATTGGTCTTTTCGGTGGGGATGCGGCCATTTGCATAAAACGCAGACACAGGTAATCTTAAATGCAAAATTATATATCCCTTGCTCAAATTGATGAAACTGTCCAGACAATAAGGAAACAGACCTCGATCCAGCCCATCGCGGGGATCATCCTCGGCTCCGGGCTTAACGGCTTGGCTGATTCTGTCCAAGGGGCGGTTTATATCCCTTATAGCGACCTTCCCAACTTTCCCGTTTCAACCGTTCAGGGGCACGTGGGGCGTTTTGTAATCGGCGAATTGGAGGGCAAACCTGTGCTTATCATGCAGGGACGCATCCATTATTACGAAGGTTACACGATGGGGCAAGTCACTTTGCCGGTGCGAGTCATGCAAAGGCTGGGAATCCCCTCCATGATTGTTACAAATGCTGCGGGCGGTGTGCACCCGGACTTCAACCCCGGTGATGTCATGTTGATCACCGATCATCTTAATTTCATGGGGATGTCCGGGTTGAATCCGCTCATGGGCCCAAACCTGGATGAAATTGGTCCACGCTTCCCGGATATGAGCCAGCCATATGATCGCGAATATTGTACCCTTGCTCGAAAAATTGCAAAGGAAAATAAAATTACGCTGCGAGAAGGTGTATACGTTGGCTTGAGCGGCCCATCATTTGAATCGCCTGCTGATCTGCGCTTTTTGCGTACGGCAGGCGCGGATGCAGTAGGGATGTCCACAGTACCTGAGGTTATTATTGCACGACATGGCAATATGCGCGTGCTTGGGCTTTCTGGAATCAGCAACAAAGCCAACCTGGATGGCTCTACGATCACAACCCACGAAGAAGTGATCGAAGCAGGCAAGATAATCACGCCCAAGATCGAGAAGATCATTCGGGGTGTGCTGCGCGGGCTGTAATAATATTTCAAGCATGACAGAATTTTATAAATTCCTCGATTCATATGAGGTGCTGATCTACATCCTGCTGGCAATTGGCGGCATGTTTTCTTTTCGCTGGTTGCTGCGCTCGTGGCGTGAATGGCGGGTTGCCGTCTTTAGCCTGGAACGAGAATTTTCCGCCCGCCGCCTGGGGCGTTCTGCCACGATCTCGACGCTCATTGTCATTATGTTCTGTGCGGAATTCTTTATGGCGACCTTTATAATTCCCGGGCTTCCCGCCGATTTCTTTGTTACCACACCTACATTGGATTTGATCTCAACTCCCACAGGAACACTTTCACCAGAGATGATGACCCAATTCTCAGGTTCGTTGCCACAGCCTGCAGTGGTTGGCAATACGGGTTGTGTAGCAAACCAGATCATGATTACCTTCCCGGAAGCGGGAGATGAGATCAAAGGTGCCATAGAACTAATCGGTACTGTCAACATTCCAAATTTTGGGTTCTATAAATATGAGGTCGCGCCCCTCGGAAGCGATACCTGGGCGACCATTTCTGCCCGCCGCACGATCGTCAATAACGACTCTCTTGGACGCTGGGATACCACCGCTCTAACTCCCGGTGATTATCAATTGAGATTGGTGGTTACGGATAATCAGGGACAGCTATTGCCGGTCTGTATTGTGCCGGTGCGGGTTGTGCCTTTACAATAGAAAAAGAAAATGGATTATTCAATTCATGCCTGAAATTCAACTTCGTCCTACGGTTGCCACCGATCTTTCACGTCTGATGGGATTTGACCATTCTGCCAGCAGTGAATCGGTCTGGCAGTTGGAATTGCGCCGCGACACGGGGCAGGTGATGGCCACCTTCCGCGAGGTGCGTTTGCCTCGTTCCATTACTGTGGCATATCCTCATAATCCGTTCTCACTTGCCGATGACTGGGTGCGAAAATCCATGATGTACACAGCATATATCGGACCGGACTCTGTTGGGTATATTAGCCTGCTTGAGCGGGGATCGGATTCAGTAGTGTGGGTCACTGACCTTGTAGTGGATGCGGCTCATCGTCGCCAGGGTGTGGGCGGCGCTTTATTGGCGGCCGGGCAGGATTGGGCGGCGTCCAGATCGCATCGTCGTATAATTTTGGAGATGCAGTCGAAGAATCTGCCCGTCATCCGTCTCGCACAAAAGTTTGGGTTTGAGTTCTGCGGGTATAATGACCATTATTACATCAACCAGGATGTGGCTTTATTTTTTGCAAAGGTATTAAAATAAAACAAGCGGCGGTTATGACCGCCCTTGTGAAAATTTTATTGGAAGGGTCTGTATGATTAATGGTTGGTCGGTGACGTTTCTGGCGGGGATCCAGACGCTCAACCAGATACTAACGGCGGGGATCGCCATTACAGCATTTTCGCTGTTTCTCTATGCGCTTTCATTTAATTTGCGTGATAGGGTGGCGCGTTCATTTGCGATCATTTTGCTTTGCGTGGTAATTGTCTTTACCTCCGAAGCATTGCAGGATAAATCCATGTCAACGGGGGTCATTGACCTGTTACTGCGTTTACAGTGGTTCGGTATTGTTTTTCTCCCAGCAGCTTATTTACATCTTTCTGACGCGTTGCTTGTGACAGCAGGCCGCCCTTCGCGTGGGCGTCGCCGACTCGCTGTGCGCGGCATGTATGCTGTCTCGGCATTATTCCTGCTTTTGCTAGGGCTTGGCTATTTGCTCGGTCCGCTTGTTCCTGATGGGAAGCCTGCACCTTACCTCAACCGCACAATTTGGACTGAGGTTTTTACGTTCTTCTATGTTTTCATCATGGTATGGGCGGGAATAAATTTTGCACGCGCCTACAGACTCATGTTGACGCGTTCAGGACGCCGCCGCATGTTGTACCTGATGGCTGGTGCAACAGCCCCTGCGCTTGGTTCCTACCCTTATCTTTTATTTGGCTACAGCCTCGCCTCGCAACATCAATTTCTGTTTTGGGGCGCTGCCACTTCCATAAATTTGCTGGTCGGTGCCCTGGTGATCGTGATGGCATACGCGGTGGCCTTCTTCGGTGTTTCATGGCCTGACCGTGTCATCAAAAGCCGCTTGTTCAAATGGATCATGCGCGGCCCGGTAACAGCCTCTGCCGCACTGGCATTGATGACTGTTGTCCGTCGCGGAGGGGAGTTGGTGGGCACACCCTATAACGCTTTTGTACCGTTTGCTGTGGTGGTAACTGTTTTACTGCTGGAACATGCTATTACTTTCGCCGCTCCGCTTTGGGAACGCTGGTTGTTTTTCGGGCGTGACCGCAATGAATTAGCATTACTCCAAAATATTGAGGAACGTTTACTCACCCAGAGCGATCTACAGCAATTTCTTGAGGCAGTGCTGGCAGCTGTGCGCGATCACTTGCAATCTCCAGCTGCTTTTGTGGCCGCATTGGATGATGAGACCTTATCCCCGATTGTGGTGGCAGGCAACCGTTCGCTGCTCGATCAGGAAAGTTTGACAGAGGCTCTTGAGCAGGTAAATGGTGATATGCGGCGCGAATTCCAATGGGGAAATTTCTGGGTCTTGCCTCTGCATCACCGCAAACGCCAGGAGATGGATCGAGACGAACTGCCTCCCTTGCTTGGCGTGCTCGGTGTGGCAAAGGGAAAGAAGCAGGTCATGGAAAATGATCAACGCGAGGCCTTATGGCTATTGGCAGACCGTGCTGCCATTGCGCTGGAAGATCGTCAGTTGCAGCAAAATGTATTCCATTCCCTAGCAGATATTCAGCCGCAGGTTGAGTTGATTCAGCGGATGCGCGCGGCAGGGCGTTATGATACCCGCGCCAGTTTAATGACAGAGCCTCTTCCCCACGAGGCAGACCTTGCAAACTGGGTCAAAGATGCGCTCACTCATTATTGGGGCGGACCAAAACTTACCAACAATCCATTAATGAAACTTCAGGTGGTGCGTGACCTTGCTGAGCAGGATGATGGAAATACGGCAAATGCTTTACGTGCTTTATTGCGCAGTGCTGTAGACCAGGTCAAACCGCGGGGCGATAGAAAGTTCACCACCGAGTGGATACTGTACAATATCCTTGAAATGAAATTTATCGAAGGCCGCAAGGTTCGCGACGTGGCCGCAAGGCTGGCTATGTCTGAAGCGGATTTGTATCGAAAACAGCGCGTGGCTGTCGAAGCGGTTGCAAAAGCGATCCTTGAAATGGAAGTGAACCTTCTGGAGCAATGATCGATAATTCGTAGAATATATTGTAGTAACGATTAAGCCCTGTGGGTCAGTCGTTTTACAAATAAGCGTATATATACGCACATTTAATGTGATTCAAGGAGGTATGCATGATCGGTCAAAAGAAAAAAATCGATAATACGATGCCCGTCATCGACGAGGGCTGGTGGTCATCGGTATTGGCGGAGGAGAGTCGCTCTTCGATGCCTCCACAAACTCGATTGGCGGGGAGCAGGATCGAGGTCGGTGAGGAGGCGAAGGGAACTTTGCCCGAGAAAAAGCAGATCGCTGACTGGACCCAAGTCAAGGATCTTTATATGCGCGATCAGATCATTGATCTGACCGTTACCGGGCATAATCGCGGCGGCTTGCTTGTGGAGGGCGACGGGCTGTATGGTTTCGTTCCATTCTCGCATCTGGTTGAACTCGCAGGTAAAGTGGAAAACCCTGACCGCAGCCACGACCTTGAAACTTATATAGGCCGCTCACTTCGTTTGAAAGTCATTGAATGTGTTCCTGAAGATGGCCGTGTGGTTTTTTCGGAACGTGCAGCGCAATCAGAGCCAGGCAAACGCGCAGAGTTATTCCACGCATTGAAAGCGGGGCAAAAGGTTCAGGGTGCGGTTACCAATATCACGGACTTTGGCGTGTTTGTCGATCTCGGCGGCGTGGAGGGTTTGATCCATATCTCAGAACTATCGTGGGGACGAGTTTCACATCCATCGCAGATCGTAAAAATAGGCAGCACGATTGATGTGCAGGTATTAGACCTTGCGCCTGAACGATGCAGAGTTGCGCTAAGCTTGAAACAATTATTGCCTAATCCCTGGCAGAAAGCATCTATTGAATTTCCAGAAGGGTCGGTCAAAGCTGCGGTTATAACCAGCGTGCTTTCCTATGGCGCTTTTGCGCGGTTGGATGCTGGCGTGGAAGGCCTCGTTCACATTTCTGAAATTCCACAGGCAGAAGGTACGCCTTTGCGCGAGGTTCTTTCTGATGGAGATCAAGTACAGGTGCGCATCTTACATTTGGATGCCGCTCATCAACGCCTGGGTTTAAGCATGAGGCTTGAATAATTCGAATGCCTGAAAACCCCAACCCACGTAAAAGACAATACGCACAAGCCCAACTTCCTCCACAAAACGACTGGCTGGATAGGCTTGCCCGCTTCAATGCTCAATTTGGCCGCTTTCTGCGTGATGCACTTGGCGTAGCGCTCATTGCCTTTGCGCTTATGTCTTTGCTTGCCGTGTGGGAATTTACCGATGGCATCCTCCTCACTCCTTTTTCCATCCTCCTCAGGCGCTGGTTTGGCTGGGGCAGTCTCCTCGTCATCCTCGGTATTGGATATTTAGGATATTCATTTCTCAGGCGGGATACCAGCGAAGTGAGTTGGGGGCGACTCATATCTTTGGAACTCGCTTCTCTCTTAACCCTGGGCCTGCTCGCTGCTTTCGGAGGCAATGACCTCTACCGCGCCGAGTCCGGCTGGGATGGCGGGCGACTCGGCTGGGGGCTTACCACCCTGGCATGGCGTTACCTTGGATCAATTCTTGGCACACTTGTAATCTTCATATTATGGGCGTTGGCAGCCGCAACAGGGTTTGGCTTGTGGGCCAAGCTGGAAGCATGGCTATTGAGAATCGCTGGTGAAGCTGCTCCTGTAAATGTTGAAACACCAACTACAACCGAAGCAGAACATGATGCCGAGCAGCCCGCAAAATCCAGCACACCGAAAAAGAAGACGCAACAATTACCTCCTGAATTTCGCACTTCATTGAAATCCTCAAGTAAAAAGGACGAGAAACCGCTCAAGCCAACGCCGCGCGGAGAAGACCTTCCACCTCTGCACATCCTGCTCGCAGAATCTGCCGCCCGCGCCGATGAACGGACGATCAACCAGACAGCGGGTCTTATTATGAAGACCCTTGCCGAGTTTGGCATTCCTGCCACGGTCATTGGTTATCGCGTTGGCCCCGCTGTGACGCAGTTCGCAGTGCAACCTGGCTTTATCAAAAAACCAGGTTCAGACGAAGAAGATGCACAACAAATGAAAGTGCGCGTTGCGCAGATCGCCTCACTGGAGAAGGATATTGCATTGGCTTTATCCGCCCAGCGATTGCGCATCGAAGCGCCTGTGCCCGGCAAACCATATGTCGGTATTGAAGTACCGAATACACATAGCTCTGTTGTGCGTTTGAAGACTCTGCTTGAGTCAGATACCTTTCATAAAATGGGAGCGCCGCTCACCATTGCCCTGGGGCGTGATGTTTCAGGCCATCCGCTAATCGCTGACCTTTCCCGTATGCCGCATCTGCTGATCGCTGGTGCAACGGGTTCTGGTAAATCAGTCTGCATCACATCCATTGCGGCCTGCCTTGCCATGAACAACGCACCTGAGGACTTGCGCATGATCATGATCGATTCAAAGATGGTGGAGTTGATCCGTTTCAATGGCTTGCCGCACTTGTACGGAAAAGTGGAAACCAACCTAGACCGCATCATGGGTGTATTGCGTTGGGTGGTCGTTGAAATGGAACATCGTTATCGCTTGCTTGAGGGCGCTCATGCCCGCGACTTGGATTCCTACAACCGCAAAGTCTCGCGCAAAGAAGATGGCAGGCCTTTGCCCCGCATCGTTGTGTTGATCGATGAGCTTGCAGATTTAATGATGTCTGCCCCAGACCAAACGGAGCATAACCTTGTCCGCTTGGCTCAAATGGCGCGTGCCACAGGTATCCATCTTGTTGTTGCCACGCAGCGCCCTTCCACAGATGTGGTGACAGGCCTCATCAAAGCCAACTTCCCGGCGCGTTTGGCATTTGCAGTTGCCTCAGGCATTGATAGCCGTGTTATTTTGGATTACACCGGCGCCGAGACCTTGCTTGGACGTGGTGATATGCTTTTCCTTAACCCTGAGGTGGGCAACCCCGTCCGCGCGCAAGGCGTGATGATCACCGATATGGAAATCGAGCGCATTATTTCACATTGGCAAAAGAATTCTGACGTTTCAGCCGATGATTCTCCGCCCTGGGAAAAACTTTTACAGGAACCCGAAGAAGGCGAAGATGATGGTTTGATCGAACAGGCTATATCCATTGTGCGAAGCGGCCAGAGAGCTTCCGCCTCATTGCTCCAACGCCGCCTGCGGATTGGGTATCCACGTGCCGCGCGTTTGCTTGATCAGCTTGAAGAGATGGGAGTTGTAGGACCCTCTCAAGGTGGAGGCAAAGAGCGCGAAGTCCTTGTCAACGAAGATGATCTGGATGAAGAAAAATCTTTGGAGTAAAAATTCGTACAGTAGCAAAAACTATAAAGGAACATTGTGAACTCATCCATGAATCCAAAACAGACCTTCACGGATCGACTTAGAGTTTTTTTTAAAGGCATATTAGATCCCATCGGCGGGTTTCTTAACCGACTCGGGCTCACTCCAAATGCCATCACTTTATTGGGTCTGGCTGGCACGACCATTGGAGCGTATTTTATTTCGCAAGGCAAAATAACAACGGGTGGCTTTGTGCTTTTGGCTTCTGTGCTGGTGGATACCATTGACGGAACGATGGCTCGTCTGCGCGACGAATCCAGTGACTTCGGCGCCTTTGTGGATTCAGTCAGTGACCGCTATGCCGAATTGATCACCTTCGGGGGGCTTTTGTATTATTTTCTCTCACTGGAAGATTACCCCGGTGTGATGGTTACTTTTGCCGCCGCCTCTGGTTCAGTGCTGGTTTCATACGTCAAAGCGCGCGCTGAAGGGCTGGGCTTTACGGCCAAGGTCGGCATCCTGACGCGCGTTGAAAGATATATTGTGTTAATTCCTCTGCTTATTCTGGATCAGCCATTCATTGCTGCGTTCGTCATTGCAGTGCTGGGCAACTTTACTGCGCTTCAACGTATCATTCACGTCCGCGTGCAGGGACATGCCCGCATGGATAAAGCCAGAGAAAATAATAAGGAATATATACACTAATCTATGAGTGAAGGATTGTATTCCGCTCTCGTCGCCGTCCTCGGCGCCGAGGACGGCGACGAGAGAGATTTTAGGATAAACACTGATTGATGAGTGAAGGATTTTTGATAGGCCCCTGGTTAATGCGCTGGCATAGTTTTCTGCTTGTGCTTGGTATTGCGGCTGGGGCCTTGCTTGCAGCACTCGATGCCAAACGCCGCGGCCATGACCCTGAGATCATCTATTATCTCTTTCTGCCTTTGATAATTTGGGGGACAGTGGGTGCACGCCTTTGGCATATTCTCACCCCGCCTCTTTCTTCGGTTCAGCTTGGTCTTACTACCGGATATTATCTTACCCACCCATTGGATGCAATTGCATTCTGGGTGGGTGGGCTTGGAATCCCCGGCGCGATCATGGGCGGCTCACTTACCTTGTTGGTTTTTGCACGCAAGCATGAACTGCCGTTTTGGGAATTGGCCGATCTGCTCGCACCTGGCCTTGCTTTGGCGCAAGCCATTGGCCGCCTGGGAAATTACTTCAATCACGAATTGTATGGTTTGCCTTCAAGCTTGCCCTGGGCCATATTCATCCCGCCTGCCAACCGTTTGATTGGATATGAGTCAACCGAGCTTTATCACCCGTTGTTTGGCTATGAAGCAATTTTGAATCTTGCTAACCTGGTTTTATTATTGTGGCTGGCTCGTAAACTTGCAGATATACTTAAACCCGGCGACCTCTTTCTTGTGTATCTCGCCATGTATTCAGTTATCCGTTTTTCGTTGGAATTCCTGCGCCTCGATGCGGCGCTGGTGGGTGGAGTTAATATCAATCAGTTATTTTTCGCACTCCTATTCTTTTGTGCAGGAGTCGGCTTGTATTTACGGCACGCTCCGCAGGTTGCGAGAAAACTGTAAGGTCTCTGTGAAGGGGGTGTTGCATGGTGGGTAATAAAATAGAGTCCACTCGTTCTGAAATTAATAAGGAATAAAAAATGATAGAAACTCATGATTTGAGTAAGCAGTTCCATGATTTTATGGCTGTGGATGGAGTCAATCTTTCTGTGGGGCCAGGGCAGATATTGGCTTTGTTGGGGCAGAACGGCGCAGGCAAAACAACCACTGTCCGCATGTTGACGGCACTGCTGCATCCCTCGCGTGGATGGGCACGTGTGGCTGGCTATGACGTTGTGAAGAATGGACATGACGTCCGTGCTTCAGTGGGGGTATTAACAGAACAACACGGTCTTTACATGCGCATGAATGCCATTGAATATCTGGATTTCTTTGGTCAGGTGTATAGCCTTTCTCCGTCACTTAGAAAATCACGCAGTGATAATTTGCTTGAATATTTCGGCCTGGCCGAAGCATCACGCCGCAGGATCGGTGAATACTCAAAAGGGATGCGCCAAAAACTAGCTTTGGCGCGCGCCATGATGCACGATCCCGGTGTGCTATTGTTGGATGAACCCACCTCCGCCATGGACCCCGAATCCGCGCGACTGGTGAGGGACGAGATCGCACGTTTGAAATCATCCAAGCGCACGATCATTATCTGCTCGCACAATCTGACCGAGGTGGAAGCGTTGGCAGACCAGATTGCCATTATCTATCGCGGACGTATTTTATTGCAGGGCACGTTGGATGAGTTAAAGCATAAAGTACTTGGGCTGCCAGAATATGAAATTAAGTTTGCTCAGGAATGGGATGCGGGCAGTTTGGAATTGCCGTCAGGTGTGGAAATGCTTTCGAAGACAGCGACCAGTTTGAAGGTCCGTGTGGAAGCGCCGCAGGAATCAAATCCACAGATATTAAAGGCTTTGTCATCGACACCTGCATCGGTAATGGCTTTTCAAGAACAAACGCGGACGTTGGAACAGGTGTATCTCAAAGTGATGGCAGAAACAAAAGGACGCGAAAATGTTCAATAAACTTAAACCCGTCTGGCTGGTGGCCGGGCGTGAATTGCGCGACCAATTCCGTGATTGGCGTGTATTGACCCCGATGGTGATCCTGATTCTGTGTTTTCCTATTTTGATGAATGAATTTGCAAAACAGACCGTAGATTTTCTGAATCAATTTAATGCGAACCTGATCCTCGATAGGCTTGTGCCGTTCTCGATCATGATCATTGGTTTTTTTCCAATCACGATTTCCCTTGTAGTTGCGCTGGAGTCTTTTGTGGGAGAGAAGGAACGTGGGACGATTGAGCCAATGTTGAGTGCCCCGCTCGATGACTGGCAGTTGTATTTTGGGAAACTGTTGGTGGGCGTGGCGACTCCGCTGGTGGCTAGTTATCTTTCCATTGCGCTGTATTTGCTCATGATATCCCGCCAGGAACTCACCATACCTTCTTTTTCGGTTATGGTGCAATTGATGCTGCTAACAACCGCCCATGCGACATTGATGGTGAGCGCGGCAATTGTGATTTCGGTGCAATCCACTACTGTGAAGGCTGCGAACTTGCTGGCATCATTCATCGTAATTCCCGTTGCAATATTGATGCAAGGCGAAGCGGTTATGCTGTTCTGGGGAAACGAACAGGTGCTTTGGCTTGCGGTTGCCGGTGTGATGATCATCGCGTTGCTGTTGATCCGCGTCGGGATTGCCCACTTCCAGCGTGAATATTTGCTTGGGCGTGAAATCGATGTGATCAACTTGCGTTGGATCTTGCGCACATTTTGGTTGAATTTTATCGGCGGCGCACATTCAATTGGGGATTGGTATAGGAATGTGCTTGGTTCTGCGTTTCGCCGCATTCTGCCTGCTGTATTTTTTGTGGTGTTGATCGCGGGCATCAGCACATGGATGGGCTATGACTGGGTCATCAAGAATGTGACAGATCTTATTGCCAAGGCATCTCCCGAGGATTTGCAAAAGGTGGAAGACCGCGTCCGTGAGTTGCCTGACCTGGCAAATTTGCGCCAGCATCTCAGCGCTCCGTTCTTATTTTTTAATAATACGCGCGCAGTGGTCGCCATTTTCTTTGCGGGCCTGGTTTCATTCAGTGTCTTGGGCGTTATTATTTACATGGTGAATATTGGCTTGCTCGGAGGTGTGTTTGCCATCTTCGAGTTGTTGGGTGTGTCACCCTGGCCCATCTTCCTTGCAGGTGTGCTTCCGCATGGCATTGTCGAAATCCCAGCTTTGATGATCGGCAGTGCCGCGATGCTTTACTTTGGTGTTGCGCTCGTTACCCCGCAGACAGGCAAGTCGATGGGGGAGGTGATCCTGGCGCTGCTTGCAGATTGGACCAAAATCTTTGTTGGTTTGGTCGTGCCGATGCTGGCCACTGCCGCTGTGATCGAGGCCTATGTGACTCCCGGTTTGTTGTTGGGTGTATTGGGAAGATGAAAACACTATAGTACAGTTCGAGCGGTGGACGTGACTGGGCCAGCCATATCATCAGCCTGCGTTTGGATCAGGTGACGGATAATATGTTGAAGAGGGGATAAAAAGTAAGGATGAGGGGTGAAGGGTGAAGACTCCGAGGTGATATACCTCGGAGTCTTCTTTTCAATTTTGAAAAGCCGAATTTATTGAACTGTTGATACAATCGTGAAAATTAAAATAAACAGGAGGGAATAATATCCCATGCCAGCCCGCAATAAAGAATTCATCAACCCACAGCGAGTATTCATTGCAATCCTAATTGTCGTGATCGTCTGGTTTGCGCCGATCGCGTTTCCGGTGCGTGGTGAAACGACTGTTGAAAACGCTGAACCGCCGCCCCCCTTGCAATCTCTTTTTGCATCGAGCGCGGATGCCTGTCCCTTTGGCTGTGTTCGATGTACCTCCTGGGATCCAGATGCATGGCCTAGGACTTGTGAAACCTATGAGTGCATCGACGGCTGTGGCGGTGACGATGGCGGAGGCGGGGGCGGAGGCAATCAGCCGCCGACGATCTCGCATGTTCTCACCTGCTCTCAAAACGGGAACAGCGGCTGGTGTGTGGGAAGCCTCAGCCTCGACCTGACCGCCTCCGACCCGCAAGGACAAACATTGGTTATCAGCGGGGATGTGAATGGAACGCCCTTCACCTGTCCCACTGGTAACACCTGCTCCATTCCACTACCTGAAGGCGCAGGCACTGCCAACTATAAGGTTGATTCGGCCACAGGACTTTCTGCAACTGGCACAACGAATTATCTATCCGATACATCCACGCCTTATTTGGATGGATCAGTTAGCGGCGTAGTCGGAGCGAATGGCTGGTATCAATCCAATGTGATGCTCACGATCACCTCCAGCGACTCGGTTTCAGGGATTGCATCCACCACAACCACCATTGACGGCGGAGTACAGACGGATTACCAATCTCCAATTACTCTCTTCGATGGCGTTCATAGCGTTATCATTACAACGACAGACAACGCAGGGCACGTTACCCAGACCACTCAAACATTCAGCATCGATACACTCACGCCGATTTTGAACGTTTCCCTTTCAGGCACAACAGGATTGAACGGATGGTACGTTTCAAATGTCACATTGAGCGCAACCGCGAGCGACTCAGGCTCAGGGCTCGCAACACTCGAAGTCTCACAGGATGGCTCCTCTTACACCACATACCAATCCCCAATTACTTTTTCAGATGGCATTCATACTTATAACTTCCGTGCCACCGACAATGCAGGCAACATCACCGAAAGCGGAGATACTCTCAACATCGACACCACCACCCCAACGTTGAACATATCCACGACAGGCGTTGCGGGTTTAAATAGCTGGTATGTCTCGAATACGGATGTGACACCGACGGTGAATGATGCGACATCGGGGATTGCCTCGTTTGAAGTGACCATTGACAGCGGGCCATGGACAGCGGCCATCAGCGGTCAGCCGATTACTTTTTCAGATGGGATTCACACTTACACCTTCAAAGTCATCGACAATGCAGGCAACGTCACTGAAAGCACGCAAACCGTGAAAGTGGATACGATCACGCCCAGCCTGAGTTTGAACATCAGCGGCACACGTGGACAAAATGACTGGTACACCTCCAGCACAACCGTTACGCCCACCGCCACGGATGCGACCTCTGGAATTGCCGCGCTTGAAGTCTCACAGGATGGTTCCGCTTACGCCGCTTATCAATCCACCTCATTTTCTGATGGCGTGCATACTTATCAATTCCGCGTAATAGACAACGCGGGCAATGTGACCGAGACTCCAATCCAAAGGCTGAGCATAGATACGATTGCACCTGTCGTCGAAATGGATGGGGAACTCAAGCTCGGCGAGTATTTGTATTATGACATCGAAGACCCGACAGTTGCGGGGCAGGAAAACAGCGGCTTGTATATCTATCGCGCCGTGATCGAAGATGACGATGAGAACTACAAGAAGATCGTCTGGCTGGATGTGCTAACGGGCGACAAAGCCAGAGACTCGATTCTCTGGGATGGAAAATTTGCGGATGGCGCGCAGGCAGGCTGGGGTGAATACTTCATCAGCCTAAAAATATCGGATGCGGCGGGCAACGAAACGATGAAGAGCGCCACCGTGACGGTGACCCCGTTGAGTTTCTTGCAGGAAATCCCTGCCTTCACACCGCCCGCATCCGCGTCCACGACCCTGCCTGCTCAAACCGCCCAAACAGACTCCACCCCTCAAACGGAATTTGGCGGCGCAAACAGCAATGCGACAGGCGCGACTACCAGCGAGTCCAACTCTGTGGGTGGTGCGAATAACGGAGCGGCAGGTGAAGCATCAGCCTCCATCTCCGCTGGTGGAGTGACTGTATTCAGCGGAAAGAGTGATCCTGTCCAATCTGGATTCGCACAGGGGAATGAAAGCACCTCATCACCGATCACGAATCCAAATATCCTTTGGGGAGCCGTTGCCACCGCAGCCCTGGGTGCAACCCTGGCTGACTGGCAGAGACGCCGCGAAGAGGAAGAAGCCAGACGTCTTGCTGCAATGCGAAATAGCGGAGGAGGAGATGAGGAGGAAGCGCCGAGCAAAAGAAAAAGCCCGGGTCGTGTCGCGTATGAAGAGAAAATGCAACAGAAGCGCATCGTGGGCGAGTCACAGGCGTTGTTGAATAAGAAGGGATCAGCCTACACCCCCAGCCAGAAGCTGGAGAGTGAAGAGACCAACTGGCTGAAGAAGCTGAGTCCTGTGTATCAGTATGAGAAACGCAAAGAGGAAGCGCAGAAGAAAGCCGATCAGCAGGCTGGTCTCATGGCGTATTATCAGGGTAGGAAAGAAGGCGAGGAAAAGAAAAATACAGGCGGACCTAAAGTGTTGGCTGTGCCTATTAAGGCAGATAACCCACCACCGCCCAAAAATCCTTTCGTAAATTGGGTAACTTCCACCTGGAACAAGATCACGACGACGATCTCTTCGTGGTTTAGGAGTGATTCGACTCCTACGCCAACGTCAACCCCAACCTTGTCTCCCACACAGGTGTTGAATATGCCGCTTCCAACAATATCTATCTTTCCAACCCCTCCTGCGATTCCTGTTAAGAATCCAGTCTATGCAATTAATGGTGCAATGACTGTGGACCAGATTCCACCTGAATTTCGATGTACACTACCTGAGTGGAAAAATATTAATGGACAAGATTTACGTAATGTTTATTTTGATCGTTGTATACTTGGCGAACAATTGATGACTGGATTACTTACAGACCCTAACGGATGGTGGTGGCAGGACGGACAAACTCAATGGGATAATAAAGGAAATATAGTAACAACAAGGTGGGAAGGAGTAAAAACAAACGAAGATATTTGGAGGCTGGCATTAGCCTATGGGCTGGATACGGAGGGCACTACTCTACGAAGAGATAATGTTAATGGCTACCGCCCGTTGATTGAAGAAGCGATAATTAACAAGTTCTGGCATTTCGATCATGGGCTTCCCGCACTTTATGGGAAAATAGATTCAAATAGTGGAATTCCAGACCCAAACGACACTTCTCCACTTGGAACAAATGGGCGTTTAATTTCCTTTGGATCGTTAGAGTCGTTGGAAATACGCATAACTGATGGTCTAAAACCGCCCCAAGATGGCGGCAATACTAATATGTGGATGGAATCATGGAACAGATATGCAAACCTTTTTGCAAACGAACCAAATTGGATTGAACCACCTGCCAACGCGCCATATGAAATTGGTAATAAAAATTCAACGAGCGCATATTTTGATATGCCTGTTGGTGAAAATCAAGGCCAAGTTCTTTATCGTAGTGAAAGGGATTCGACTGCTGAGTATGCATCTCTTAAACCCGAGACTTATGATATTCGGGCGATTGTACTTAACTTTCAACAAGTTCAATATGGGAACTCGTTGGGCTTAAAGTAGTAAAGGAACATTACCTTTGAATAAAAAAAACCTTTTATTCCTGTTGTGTTTTCAAATTATTGTTGGCTCCTGTTCTACAGGCAATTTGACAACAGAAGCTTTGTTTCCTGTTACTGATACTGTTACTCCCATTTTGGAAACATCAGAGGCGCTTTTAAACGAAAGTACCTGCCTAGACTTCTCTGAGACTGTTCCCGAGAGTTTAGCATTCCCTGGAAAACTAATTATCTACAAGCAACATGAAAGATTTCTGCTTAACCTTACCAACAAAACTTATCTCCCTCTTGTTGGCGAGATTTCACCTGATGGAAAAAAAATAGCTACCTATGTATATGGAAAGGGAATTCAAATAACCGATAATTCGAACCATATGTTAATGACAATTCCATGGAATCCAAGATGGACTGAAGCAAATAAAATTCTATTTGGTGATCTAGCAGAATATGATAGATTGTTTTACGGCTGGCGTGATAATGATGAGATTGGAATTCCTGCTCTGCCTGTTGGTTCTCTATTTTTATTAAATACAGTTACAAGTGAAGCTAGAGAAATAACGTTTCCCTATAGCAATGAGGTATGGTCTCTTGGCGGTTCGGCAGATATTAGAGATAATTATGTCAGTTTTTCGCCAGATTTTGATAAAGTAGTATATGCGTCTACCATGTCTCATTTAGTTTTGCGAAATAATTCGGTTTATAGTGATGGGAAATGGAGAACGGTTATTTGGGTAGGATTCTCTTTTGCGTATTCAAATCCAAGCTGGTCTCCCGATGGGTCAAGATTTGTATTTGTGATAGAAACAAGAGGAAATATCAAAAACCTATTTCAAGTTGATGCTGATTTTGCAGTTGGGGAAAGACAATTGACAGACCTAAATAGCCTCTTCAACAATCCTTATCAAGTATCGATTACTCAAATTAGTTGGTCTCCAAATGGAAAAAAGATAGCATTTGTCGCACATTTAACACACAATGAAGGAGATGAACCCTTGCCTCGTCTGCTTGTTTTAGACGTGGATACAAACGATCTTGAAGACTACTGTAATCCTGATCCTAACACTCCATATACTTCTAATGGCTTTTCATATGTTTGGTCACCCGATGGAAAATATATTGCTACAGATACTACAATCGTGGATTTGGATTCGCGCCGTGCATATAAAGTTCCTGATGTTTACATACTTGACTGGGTTGGCGAAGGGAGAACGCGCTAAAGACATTCCGGGAAACATGATTCTAAATGTTAGCTGACATAGATTTCTAATGCGCAAAAACACCTTTCCCTCATGCCCGTTATTCTCCTGCTCGCCACCTTTCTTCTCTCTGATCCCATCCCTCTGTCACGCTTGTGCTGGGAATGACATTGCTCTTACTCAGCCTCATAGCTGCTATCAGAGTCGGCTTTCAAATTCTTGTTCCGACTAAAGATGCATTAATAGGTGCGCCTCTTTTGGAAACGGGAATGGAGTCTAAATGGATATTAATGAAAAACAAGGTGCTATGATTAATGAACTGTTGATAAATATAATTGAACTTAGAAAAAAATGGAAAACTACCCAGAATACATACTCTAATAAGAGAGGTTTGATTAATGTTCTCGTAGATATTGAAAAATATTGTCTAGCCAGGATTTAGATTAGGTAAATTTGGCAAGGATGAGTTTGGAATTTTTATAATGGTGACAGATAGTTCATTCCTAGACGATAATGCTATTGGAAAAGAATTAATGCCCTTACTTAACAAGTTTTATCTTTTCTCGTCAAACAACCAAGAAAACAATTGCTAACAGTGATTAGTGCCCTACTAGTTAGATGTTAATTTGCAATGATCATAAAATATGTATCTATTTTCTTTTTACAAAAACAGAGGCAAACAATCATGAGAAAAAATCTCCTTATTCTGCTTTTAGTTCTCTTGTATGGAACGATCTTTACATCATGTAATGCGAAATCCACTCAGTCATCACAAAATTCCACCCACAGCGTCCAAGAATGGATTCAAGTCGGAGATTACGACATTTTCGTGCACGAAATCATTGAAGAACAAGAGGCCATGGATGGTAAACACTTAGTGTATATAGAGGTTGAGTATGCTAACAATCGAAGCGTAGAAGAATTAAGTTGCCGAAGAAATCAATGGTACTTGTACGATAGTCAAGGATATAGTTACGAAGCTGAATCAAGTAGCGATCTATACGAAAATAAGGATTTGCAATATTTAGGAGGGGATCGCTTTCTGAATCAAAATATGCAATTGCGGGGCTGGCTCGTATTTAAGGTTCCAGAAAACACAACTATTACAAGAATCCAATTTATTACAGGTTTCATCGGTACGGAAACAGCCGACATTATTATTAATGACCTGAAATAAATTAACTATGTCAAGGTTGTCGTTTATACGTTTTTATAAAGTGCAAGGCGCAAATGGCTGGAAATATTATTTTGCAGAGAGAGCAAGTATTTGGTCGTTAACGTTTTTTTGAAAACTATCATCTTGATACACCACCAACCATGAACGGAATTATTCAAATGCTCAAAAAATATTCACCTATAATCTCAATTGTACTTTTGCTGGTCACTCTCGGGTCCCTCTGGTGGTATCCATCTGCAACGCCTGTATTAAGTATCGCGTGCTTAATGTCTACCCTTGCGGCAACGGTGTATACAATCTTCGAGAAGCACAAAGAATCAAAAAACCTGCGCGTGAGGGTCGGAAAGGATGTGTTGATTCTGATTCTCACTATACTTAGCATTGCCTTCCTCAGCGGGCTTGCTGCGATGCTTGTAAATTCCTATGTCAGCCTAAGTTTTGGAGTAATTGCAGGTTTTGTCTCGGCAATTGTGGCGAGTTTTGCGGTGGGATATTTGGTTAAAAGGGCAATAAGTAGGTTGAGCAGCTAGATTAAAAGGATATGCGGTTCACAACAATTACCCTACTATCACAGACGTGATTTCTGGAATTGCTTCCTTGCAGGTGACCATTGACGACGGACAATGGACGATGGTTAATAGTCCATTGTCTTTCTCCGACGGTGTGCATACTTATCAGTTCCGCGTAACAGACAACGCGGCAATGTGACCGAGACTCCAATCTAACGGCTGAGCATAGACACGATTGCGCCTGTAATCGAAATAGACGGGGAACTCAAGTTCGGCGAGCCCCAATCATCCCGGGAGAGGAAAACAGCGGCTTGTATACCTTCGTGCCGTGATCGAATATGACGATGAGAATTAGAAGAAGATCGTCTGGCTGGATGCGCTGACAGGCAACAAAGCCATACACAAATTTTCTACTGTGTTTTCTGTGACTAATGTCACTATGATATTCGGGGGTGTTTGATAAACTCTGTGTAATAAGACAATAATTGTGATAAAAGGCTCATTACACAAAGGAGAATTGCCATGCCCAACAAAGAAAAAGATGAAGATGAACCCATCTCCCAAGGCCAGAAAATCTTTGACAATATTTGGCTGTTATTTATCCTCTCGTTGGTGATCAGCACTTTGATCTACAACGTATGGGGAATAGTGGATCTTATGGGAGTGCCGCTTGCTCCGTAAGCGGTGAGGAGAGAATATGTTAGCACCTGAAAAAAATTGGTGGAAGCCGATGGGCCGCATCGAAAAGACGTGGCTGACTGTTGCACTTGTATGGTGTGTCTTCTTAACCTTGATGATGCCGCTTTGGTATTTCAATGGCAAGCAGAATGTTCCCACAGAAACATATCGCATTTCGCCCGCAGATTTCGGAGCGAAAGTAAACGCCTTTGTGGAACAATACACGATTGGTACCGATGAAGCGACTGGGTTCCCGATCGTTGCCGCGCCTCCTGGCAGTGACTTGTACCTGCGAGCCAGCACCTGGCAGTGGTATCCCATCCTGCAACTTGAAAAGGGACAGGAATATCGCCTGCACATTTCCTCGATGGATTACAACCATGGCTTCTCGCTCCAGCCTGTGAATATCAATTTGCAAGTCTTGCCTGGTTATGATTATGTGGCGACCATTACTCCCACAAGCTCAGGCGAATTTACCATCGTTTGCAATGAATATTGTTTTGTCGGCCATCATACGATGGTTGGCAAAATGATCGTGAAATAGAGGAACCAAGATGGCTACACTTGCACCTACAACCTCCTGGACCAGTACCTCAAAGGATGATTATCGCGATTGTCCTGTGACCACCCTCAAAGTGGACATGCACACCGAACGCCTAATCATTGCCAATGCAGTCATGGCAGTAGTCTGCCTCACGCTTGGCGGTATTGCCGCATTATTGATCGCGTTGACCCGCTGGCAGGCAATTCATCTGCTTGGCGCGGCATGGTTCTATCGCCTGCTCACTTTGCACGGCATTGACATGCTCGTTGCATGGATCGTATTCTTTGAAATGGCTGGCTTGCACTTCGGCTCAACTGTGCTTTTGAATGCGAGGCACGCTGCACCCAAACTCGCCTGGACGGGCTTCGGCATGATGACCGTTGGCGGCTTGATGGCGAATGCGGTGGTGCTGTTTGACCCCAACTCCAGCGTGATGTTTTCGGCTTATGTTCCGCTAAAAGCACATCCGTTGTTCTACCTCAGTTATATTTTGTTTGCAGTCGGCGCGTTGATTACGGTTATTACTTTCTTTATTAACATCGTGGTCGCCAAACGTGAAAATCGTTTTCAAGGTTCATTGCCCTTGGTCGTCTTTGGTTTGATGACCGCCGCAATTCTCGCAACCTACACTTTGCTCGAAGGCGCAGCCGCAATCGTACCTGCTTTCTTCTGGTCATTGGGTATTCTGAAAACCTATGATCCAGGTATTTATCGCAACTTCTTCTGGGGCTTCGGCCATCCTGCGCAACAAGTCAATCTGGCAGCGATGGTTTCCATCTGGTATGCGCTCGCGCAAATGACCGTTGGCATTCGCCCGGTGAATGAGAAGTTTTCACGCCTTGCTTTCATCTTATATCTGTTCTTCATCAATCTCGGTTCCGCGCATCACCTGTTGGTTGACCCTGGCCTCTCCTTCGCATGGAAAGCCGTCAATACTTCTTACGCGATGTATCTCGCGGTGCTTGGTTCGATGATGCATGCTTTCTCCATTCCTGCCGCGATAGAAATTGCCATGCGCGCCAAAGGATACAGAAAAGGATTATTCGGCTGGCTTCGCAATGCGCCCTGGGCCGAGCCTGGTTTTAGCTCGCTCGTCTTATCCATGTTCCTCTTCGGTTGGATCGGCGGCGTGACAGGCGTAACCATTGGCACAGAGCAAATCAACTTGCTTGTGCATAACACACTGCGCTTGCCCGGTCATTTCCATGCCACTGTGGTGAGCGGCACGACGCTTGCTTTCATGGGCTTTACATATTATGTCATTCCGCTCATCTTCCGCAAGGAATTGAAACTCAAGAGTTGGGCAAAATGGCAGCCATATGTATTCGGTTTCGGAATGTTGTTGACTTCACTGGGTATGATCACCAGCGGTTTGCAGGGCGTCGCCCGCCGCAATTGGGATATCACCTTCGCAGGCGTTGTACCTGGCACCGTTGAGATCACCATGGCCATCTTCGGCATCGGCGCGATCCTTGCAGTGATTGGCGGGATTATGTATGTCACCATCGTGTTGGTCTCAATTTTGACTGGCCCGCGTTTGGAAGCCAGCAACTTGCTGCTCGTAACCGGCACAAACAACCCGCTGCTCGAATCTACCAAGATCACCGATCACCAAATGGAAGACAAACAGAATCAACCCAAAGGTTCTCTGGTACTCGTCCTCATCTTCCTAGCTTGGTTTGCTGTGTATTATCTCAGCAACTGGTGGCTGCTCGGACGTACCTGGTTTATTCGTTAGTTTCAATTTGTAAATCATCGGAGGCCATTCAACGGCTTCCGATGATTTACTTTAAAGGTATTAATGATCGCGCCTCTTTTTCTTGGTTTACTTGGAAGTCTCGGCCATTGTGTGGGGATGTGTAGTGCCGTGGTCTTGCTTTTTGACAGGCAGCCCGTTTTTAAAAATAAATTTGCATGGGTCTTCGCACATGTAGGCCGTGTGACAACTTACTCGCTGCTTGGCTTGCTTGCGGGCGCATTGGGCCAAACACTTTGGTCATTTGAAAAACTCCAGGCAACTCTTTCGATTCTTTTTGCAATCATCGCTTTTTATATGGCCTCCGCTTTTATTGGATTAACTCCCTCGCCCGAAATTTTATTTTCTGGATTGATCCAACGCTGGGGCAAAGCCATGCGCGGATTCAAATCCGCTTCGCTCCCTACCTCGTACCTGCTCGGTCTCCTTTGGGGATTCCTCCCCTGCGGCCTGGTCCTGACGGCTCTCCTCATGGCGGCAGCTTCGACTAATATGCTTCAAGGCGCATTGACCATGTTCATCTTCGGCATCGCAACCATTCCAAGTTTATTCATGGTTCGCTGGCTTGCAAATAAAATGACCTCACGTATGTGGCCGCGCAGTCTAGCATCATTGGTAATGATGTTCTTCGGCTTCCAATTCGCCATGCGCGGATTTGCTTCACTGGGCTGGGTTGACCATTTCATGTTTGGCTCAGTAATGTTTTGGTAAAAATATATTCTGGTGGTCGAGTAGACGGCGATGCTTTTCCGCCGTCGTATCGAGACTACCAATAAAACAGATATTATTTATGAATCTTGCAACCACTGCCGTTCCATCTAAATCCAAAACCCTCGTCACTTGTTCGCTGTGTGAATTAACGACGTTCCATCCTCTGACAAACACGCAAGGGGATGCTTTCTGCTGTCCATCGTGCCGCGAGGTGGCGGCGTTGTTGGCTGAGGCGTCAGCAATGTCCATTAATCCGAATCAGGCCAAGAGCGTGGAAGGAAGCGCGGAGGTCGTCATCACATTGGGCGGCATGTGGTGTTCATCCTGCGCGTGGCTGGTGAGTGAACAACTCAGGCGTACACCTGGTGTAGTTAGTGCCGAAGTCAGTTTTATCCAGAAACAGGCAAACCTAACTTATGACGCGTCGCTATTGGATGCGCGGAAAATAATAAAGCGCGTGCGTTCGCTGGGTTATCAAGCGACACTGCCAAACGAGAAACCGCACGATGAAGAAGAATCTTTTTACACACGTTTGCTGATTGGCGGCGTGATGGTTTTGCATGACATGGTCGTCGGCGCAGGAATCTACGGACGCGAACTTCTCGGCCTCGCCTCGCCCGAAACACAATGGCTGGTTGATTTCTTCCAGTTGATGATGTTGGTTACAAGCCTGCCTGTTTTGATCTTGCTTGGCTTGCCCATTCTGCGTGCGGGACTCGCGAGTCTGTTTCGTTTACAACCCAACATTCACACATTGATCGCGATTGGCACATTCTCTGCATTCGCTTTATCTGTGCGCAACTTTATCTCTGGCACTGGCGGATTGTATTTCGATACAGCTACGATGCTCATCTTTTTGGTTTCCATTGGACATTGGCTGGAAATGCAGGCGCATAAATCCAGCAGTAAGGCTGTGGCGCGATTGCTGGAGCAGATTCCCGATCAGGCAATTATAGTGACTGGCGAGCAGGATAAGTCAGTGCCTGTCAGTGAATTGAAACCTGGTCAACGGGTGCGTGTGCGGCCCGGTGACCGTTTTCCTGTGGATGGCTTGATCGCAATTGGCGAAGGGGATGTGGACGAGTCTTTGCTAACAGGTGAGCCGAGACCCGTAACCCATCGCGAAGGGGATGCAGTCAAAGCGGGGACAATCAGCCTTGATGGAAGTTTTGAAGTGATCGCAACTGCGGTAGGTGACTCGACAGCCGCAGGTCAAATTGGACGGCTCTTGCACGAAGCTTTGTGGAATCGTTCTCCCATTGAAAGACTCGCCGACAAATTATCCGCGTGGATGACGCCGATTGCGCTGGCTCTCGCGACGATTGCTTTTTTGATTTGGAATTATTTTTCAGGATTTGAAACTGGCTTGCTGGTTGCGCTATCTGTTTTACTGATCGCGTGCCCGTGTGCGCTTGGGTTGGCAACACCTCTTACGCTTTGGCTGGCCTTGGGACGTGCCGCCGAATCAGGTGTGATCTTGCGCAGCACCGCCGCCCTCGAAAGACTGGCAAGTGTGAAAAAAGTCTTCTTCGATAAAACAGGCACACTGACCAAATTACCAATGCAGGTTCTCAATGTCTTTACTCTGGAGTCCGACAGCTTGCTGTCGGATAATTCAAAAGAATTCTTGCAAATTGTCGCTTCAATTGAAAATGCTTCCGAACACCCGATGGCAAAGGCAATCGTTGACTCTGCGCGAGCGAAAAAAATAAAATTATCCAAACCCGAAGAATTCAATGCCTTGCCTGGCATGGGTGTGATCGCAAAACTTGATGGAGAGAAAATAGCCATTGGGAGCGCGCGCTTCATGTTTGCTCAGGGGTTGACTCTTTCCGTCAGATTGGAGAAGCAGGCTGAGGCGTGGAAAGAAGCGGGTCAGGTTGTTGTCTATGCTGGTTGGGGAGGAAAGGTCATCGGGCTGATCGGCTTGGGAGAAACCATCCGCAGTGAAGTGGGTGAGGTGATGACTCAATTGCAATCACGCCGACTTTCGCTCGGTGTGTTGACAGGCGATGAAAAACAAGCGGGGACGCGCTGGCAAAACATACTTGGCATTCCCGTCCATGCCGCGCTCAGCCCCGAGGAGAAAATGTCTTATTTACAAAATGATGCTGCGATGATCGGTGATGGGATTAACGATGGTCCTGCGCTTGCCGCTGCGACGGTGGGGCTTGCGATGAACCACGGAACTGATGTGGCACGCACTGCTTCTGATATTGTGCTCATGCGTGAAGACCTGCGCGTGATTCCGTGGCTCATGGATCTTTCGCGTGAAGCCATGAAACGCGTTCAACAAAATCTCGGCTGGGCTTTTATTTACAACATCATCGGAATTGCACTCGCAATGGCTGGCTTGATGAAACCTGTCTTCGCCGCGCTGGCAATGGTGCTGAGCAGTATCTTTGTCACAGCTAATGCAATGAAAATGAATAACTTTGAATTACTTGATGACACGGTGGTTGAGTAGGCGGCGGGGTTCAACACGCCTTTGCAAGACAACTTAACTTCTGCCGCCGTATCGAAACTACCACTTAACCATCAAATAAATGATTTTAAGTAAACATGAAATGGGTGGTCTCGATATGTTCCTCACTATCGTTCGGAACTACTCGACCACCGACATAAACTTAGAACCTGGAACCCTAATACATGACCCCTAACTTGTATGCAAAACGCCGCTTCCTTCGCCGCCTCGAAAAACTATGGACTTTGTTCGAAGGACTTATTAACCGATTCACAAAATCGGATTTCAATCCTTTTTATCATCTCGGCACGCTGACTATTTTCATGTTGATCGTGCTGATCGCAACGGGCACGTATCTTACACTCATCTATCGCCCAGGTCTCGATGTCGCATATGCCACCGTAGATAAGATTGATTCCAATTGGTTTGGTTCCCTCATGCGCAGCGTCCATCGTTACGCTTCTGACGGCATGATCGTGCTCATCGTTTTGCATTTATTCAAATCATTGGTCAGCGACCGTTTCTGGGGTCAACGCTGGCTGGCGTGGACAAGTGGCTGGCTCATGCTCGCGATGGTTTGGTTGACAGGCACGATGGGCTATTGGCTCATCTGGGATCAACGCGCGCAATGGATGACCGAGTATATGATGCAGGGTCTTCCAGGCACATCGGGTCTCACATATGTCGCGCCTGATCTCGCCTCACGGACTTTTTCAAATTTCGTCATCATTCTCTTCCTGCATGTTTTTCTGCCGTTGATCAGTTTTCTCGGAATTTATATTCACAGTTTGCGACTCTCTCGCGCGCGCTGGTGGTCGCCGCGTTGGGTTAGCATTCAAGCTATTGTTGGTCTCGTGGTTTTATCACTCATCAAGCCCGCCCTATCCTCCGCGCCCGCAGACTTATCACATCTCATAAAATCTGTGCCGATGGATGCGTTGTATCTTGGCTTTTTGCCTTTGATCGATCTATGGGGCAACGCAATTTTCTGGGGACTTGCGATTCTCGTCGGCGGCAGTTTGTTCCTGCTCCCCTGGCTCGCATCCGGGCGTGACCTGGGGCCTGCCACTGTTACCGATCCAAAGTGTACTGGCTGTAACATCTGCTACGCCGAATGTCCGTTTGACGCGATCCGCATGACTGACCGAAATGATTCTTCTGGATATCATAAAATTGCCATTATTAATAATTCTCAATGTACCGCTTGTGGAATCTGCGTGGGCGCATGTCCTACAGATGCAATTGATTTGAAGGGCGGCTATAACGGAGATGCTGTCTTTGGTGTTGTGAAAGGCGCGCTTCATCGCGAGAAAAACGATGGACATCCCGTGACGGTTTTATTTGCAAGTCAACGTGATGAAGCATTGGGCGGATTGCCCGCGCAGTTAACTGTCAGCGGGAATAATGCTCCTGTAACTGTAGCAGGCTGGGGCGCGGGCGATTCGGCGCGCGTTATCACGGCTGTACTGCCATCCATTAGCACAGTCAATATTGAATGGATCAAGTCGTTGAATAATGAAGGCGTGCGCGATGTTATCCTGCTTTCGTCCCCGTATGATGACGGCGTGTATCGTGAAGACGCACACTGGATATTGAACCGTTTACATTTGCGCCCCGCTTTAATCACAAAGGGATTGCATTGGCTCGAGAAAACGCCTGGCGATTCAAACGCAGTGACGAGTTTTCTGAATAACCTGCATAGTGCTGAAACACAAGCAAAAAAGAGCGCGCCTGTTTTGCCGCCCGTGAAGAATCGCAATAAATTAATACCTTCCATCGTCAGCGTATTGATTGGGACAATACTATTATTTGCCATCTTTGCGCTGGCCATTCCGCTTGATATTCCTGCGGGTATGTCCACAGCAGATGGGGCGGCCATGCGGGTCGCGCTTGATCTAAAAGGAAAGATTTCTGCTGCCGCGATTCCCCCAGGTGTAACCCTGCCTGAAGGCGCGGATGCGGAAAAGATATTCGGCGGTGAGCATTTCCCCGTTCTGGTCCGCGTGCTGGTTGATGGTGATGTGATCCTTGATAAAACCTACCAGCCTTCAGGCTTGAGTGGGAATGGCCGTATCTCAACGCTTGAATTCCTGCCGCTTACACCTGGCACACATCAAATTGAGATTTTGCTAAAAGATGATGGGAGTGATTTCCGAACAGTTTTCTCAGATGAGGTTGTCTTCGATGTGTCACAGGTGATCGTGTTTAATTATGATGATAAAAGTAACACGGTTGAAGTAAGATAAAACCATACTAAGAAGCTGATGTCGTTGCGAGGAGCCGCTCTTGTACTAAGGCGACGAAGCAATCTCCTCGTTGTGTGTGAGATTGCTCACCGCACTGGCGTGCGGCGCAAGTGTCGGGTGGAAGAACACCATCCTCACAACGACATGACTCTTTTAATTCTTTTGTTTTGGCTTCATTTGATATGCAATAAAGAAACCGATCAGCAAAACAGCCAATATCGCAAAGGGAATCCATGTTAGCCGCGCATCTTCAGCGAGGATGGCGCGAAAAGGTTCTTCAATGTCTGGGTTCGCAGTGTACCATTTTCCGCCGTCCTCAGTGAAACCGTTGACGATGCCATCGTAATACACATACCCTGTGTATGGATAGTAATGCAATTGATCATATGGCACGCCTTTGCTGCCATCCACATACATCCGCACAATTTGATAGCCTGCGCCAGGGTCAGCGGGCGGATCAATACTGCCCTGTGAAAAATCTGCAAACACAAAATGATCCTGCGTGAACAAGGGATTGGATACATTGATGTCGCCTGTAATGCCAGGGCCTCTAATTACAATGTAGTCAAATTCACCATTAGCATAGGCAATGGCCGTAGGAATAAGAAGAACTAAAACTAAAAATAGGATGTGTATCTTTTTCATGTTTCTCCGTTTTTCGAAAATGATCTTGAAGTCCGTTAATCATAATGCCAGACATAGGTCAAATTTTATCCCGTTCTTAGGCTGAAGCAAAATGCACACTCCCAGACCCTGTCGGTCAAATTATCACATGATTCACCGATTCGTCATTGTCCCAGCGCAAAGAAAATCGCGGCGGGTACTAGTAGAATGTTGAAGAGAGATAAAGTCGTTTGTAACTTAAGTTACTGATGCGATCATACAAAGTTCATATAATATGTCCACATTCCTAATATGAAATAACTGGAGAGGTCTCGATGAAGAAAGTCTTATTTCCCGTAATGGTTTTGATTGCGCTCGTTCTGGCAGCTTGTGGCGGTGGAGGCGGTGCAGAGGCAGTTGCTACGCTGGCTCCTGTTCCTTCCGAGTTTGCTGGCACGACCAATCCCCTTGATGCAGATGCGGCGGCTGCCGGTGCGACTGTGTTCAAGGTTAATTGCGAATCCTGTCACGGCCCCCAGGGTCACGGTGACGGTCCTGCCGGTGCCGCGCTTGACCCTGCTCCCAAAAATCTTGCTGAATTACAAGCCACTGCTGGCGATGATTATCTATTCTGGCGTGTTAACACCGGAAAAGAAGGCACATCCATGGTTGCATGGAAGGGCGTTTTAACCGATGAACAGATCTGGCAGGTTATTTCGTTTATCCGTACGCTCAAATAAAGTGTAAGTTTTATCTGAGTAGTATGAAATAAAAAGAAGACAGGCTGAAAACTCAGCCTGTCTTCTTTTTATTCAGATGACTTGCGCTAATTCAATCCAGCCGGCCTGAATTTATACCCGTATATCCGATATGTGCAACTTCGGATCCATTTTAGCTCGAACTATTGTTGTAATTCTGAAATATCACTTTTCCTTCATGGCTTTCATGTTCTTCGACGGCGATGGCGGCTTGATAGTTAATTACTGGGTTGAAGGGCACCAAGCGCCAGAGGATGGCTTGTTCTGAATCTCCGCCAATGGACGTTAATGTCGCGGAGCCGTCAGCGTTCAGAGATACTTCGGCCTGGTTCAAGGGTACGCTCAGCCCGCTGCCGTTGGCTTTGAGGAAAGCCTCCTTGCAGGTCCAAAGCTTGAAAAATGCATCCCATTTTTTGTCACCGGAAAGTGAATTTATCAATGCACTCTCACGAGCGGAAAAGAATCGTTCGGCAAAGTCGTCGGCGTTTTGCATTGGGCGAATATGCTCAAGGTCAATGCCTACCAGGCGATCCCAGCCAAAGATGTACACTGCGCGGTCATGAGAATGGGACAGATTGAATTTTAGTGCCTTATTCTTGATTTCTGTTTCCAATGCGGGCTTGCCATATGGCCCGTAGATGAATACGATTCTTGAGACCTCTACCCCCAGGTAGCTGCTCAAGAGTGTCCGCAAGATTCCGCGCCCAAATATGTAGCGATTCCGATCTCTTTCAAAATAAAATCGTTCGGCGCGCGCTTTTTCATCAGGTGAGAGAACTGAAAAAAAACGCGATAATTCTTCAGGGGAACCCTCCAAAAGGGCGTACCAGATATGTAGGTCAGTATCAAGTAGGGGCTGGGAGAGAGGCGAGGGCGATCCTGGAAAGTCAGTCATGGTTAGTAAAATTTTGTCCCGCAGGTTTGACAAGAAGAAACGTGCGGGACCTTTTCATGAGTGAATCAATAAAGGAAGATCGCCCTTAGGCTGCTTCCCTTCGTTTTTGCATGAAGACAGTGGCAGCGAACATGATGGCAATGATGGATGATTTGAGCCGCCCAGGTGCCAACGATGGTTTTTAGATAAGCATCCCTATCTTCCTAGTTGATGAAGGTCCATCCAAAATCATCCTTGAAATTATCTATGACAGACTCGGCAGCACCCACGGCAACTGCTCGCTTGCCTCTAATTCGGTTATGTCTTCCTGGTAGACCTCCATTTTATCCTTAAATTTCTCCTGTTCCTCCTGCCATGCATCCATTTCTTCATTATAATTTCATCGGTGAAATTGTTGTTGCTTGTGCGGCAGGATTCAGGTATTTTGGACGCGGCCCGAAGCTACATAGAAGAAACCCGAAAACCACTCCTTGTAATGAAAATCGCCAAGCAGCGGTTGCAACGATTCCCATGGCCGTCGCGACATCACTTCAGCCGCGCCATACCTTAATAATTCTGCCAGCCAGTTGAATATAAAACCATTCCAGCCAGAACTACGTTTGGCATCTCCGATTGCCAACCATCCACCTGGTTTAATGTGTGTCACCATCCGGTCCAGCGCACCGCGATAATCGGGAATAACGCCCATCGCCAGAGTACATAGAGCAGCATCGAACTTGGGTTTCAGGTTAATGAGAGCTGCATCACTTCGGATAAGTTCGACATTTAGCCATCCTTCGCGTTTAACGCGCTCTCGGGCCTTGGTCAGCATGGCAGAGGTGTAATCCACCCCTACGAGCTTGCCAGAAGGACCGATTTTTTCAAGAATCAGTGGGAAATTCCGCCCTGTTCCACAGGCGATGTCGAGAACCGTTTGACCGGATTGTAGGTGAAGAGAACCGATGGTTTCCCTGCGGAGACGTTTCTCATTTCCAAGGATATAAATTGGGGTCAACAAATCGTAGACCTTGGCCCAATTTTGATAAGTGTGCTCAATTGCGGTTTGATCGAAGCTACTCATGGTAAATTTCCTTTTGCATTTGCCTTCTTCTTTATCGCGTGTTGATTCATTGACTTGATGGCTAGTCTGTTAGTGAGGCCGAGGAATGCTATTGTGAAGGCGCATCATGGCATCCAATAGGCCTGGCGAGTAGATCGCTGCCAATACACACAATGCTATTACAACGATCACAACGATGATGGTAACAACTTTTTTGTTCATCTAATTTTTCTCCTGATTTTTTCCACTTCACAAGTATGCGAGCGCTTCACGAACGGTCAGACGGGCGGCTTGGGAGGCTGGCACCAGAGTCGCCAGTGCCGCTCCCACGATGACCACGAGAATCCAGATGGCGATTCCCACGGCAGACAACTCGAACGGGATAGGTGAGCCAAGGAACAAATTGCCAAGACCCGCCGCCATCGCCCAGGTGAGGGCAAAAGCAGGAAGGACTGCAACCACACAACTTACCACCGCAATAAAGACACCCTCGAACACCACCAGGCGCCGGATGGTAGAGTCATTGGCACCGATGGCTTTCATCACGCCGAACTCGCGCGTACGCTCGATGACATTGGTGCTCATGGTCGAACTCAGACCGATCAGGCCGACGATGCCAATTGTGGATGCGATCAGCAAAATTACTCCCACCAGGATGCCGGAATGTTCCTCAGTGGATGCAACCATCGCATCGATGGTGCGCGGCTCCTGAGCCTCTACTCCGGCTTCGGTGAGCGCACGGGCAACTGCCTGCCCGATGGAGACACGCTCGTCCTGAGCACGTCGATTGATGATAATTCGGATGGTGTTGGACTGATTCTCTCGGCCGCTTGCAAGTTCATAGCCCTGCTGGGTAACACATGGGCAACTGCCTCCCATCCCGCCTGCCAGCCCAATGACACGCCAGGTCGTCGGGCGATCCTCCACCGATAGCTGAACGCTATCGCCAACCTTCACGTCTGGCATGGTCTTGAGAATGGACACTGGCAGCACAACGGCATCTGTGTCATCCGGGCTAAGCCAACGGCCCTCCGTGATGGGTGGAGGAATCAGCATGGAGGTCGATGCAGGAACAGCGCTGAGCCCCAGTGAGCCGTGTCCTTGATCCGGGTAGGTGTGCGTCACGTTTATTTCGCCCACATTCTGGATGCTCGTCGTAATGATGTCCCATCCTTCGACACGGCTGACACCGGAGACTTTCTCCACAATCGCAGCTACCTCACTGGAGGATGCAGGTTGATCAAGCCGGATCTCAACGTCCCAGTGTTGCTCATCATAAATCGTATATGGAATCTGCTGGAAGCCTGCCATCACGTTGAAACCGCTGACGAATATCGCTCCACCGATCGCCAGTAATCCAACGGACAGAAACAATCGTGCCTGGCGGCGAAAGAGATTGCGAAACGCGCCCATGATGATGCGATCAACATTGCGCAGCCGCGTCAACCAACTTAACAATCCGGTTGTGATGCGCCCCGGCTGTTCTGCAACTCCATGCTCATCCAGCGCTTCGCGTACCGTTCGGCGGCCGGCTCGCAGTAACAGAGGGATTGCAATGAGCAGTGGAACGAATATCCCGGCAAGTATGACGATGGCAAACATCTCCCATGGTACGCTTAAGCCGGCGACGTCAATATTCAGCGCGCTGCTGAGCATCGCCTGCGCCAGGGTGCGACCCAGGAACATCCCCGGGACAAATGCCAGAGCCGTAGCCAGGATTGACACGAGCAGCACCATGATGACATACAATTGCATGATGCGGCTGGAACGGGCGCCAATCGCTTTCATCATGCCAATCTGGGGGATCTGCTGTGTCAGCAGGCCATTGAACATCGTGGCGATCAGGATGGAACTCAAGAGGAGCGACAAAAGGCCAAAAGCCGTCAGTGTGCTGAGCAACGTATTCGATATTTGCTGATGAGGATGCTCATACGGTGTTGGGATCGCCACCTGTTTAATGGTGATTCCGGGCATTGCTTTGAGCCGGTCAACGAGACCGAGTGCAGTACGCACAACCACATCTCGATCCCGGCTCTGAACTTCCAACCCGGGCTGGCCGGCAACGGTGATCAGCAACTGGTCAAGGGCAGGTGGTTTGCCCAGGACCGGTAACGTATCTGTCTGAATGTATCCAACACCCGCGCTTTGACCTGCCAGTGCCAGGCTTTGATCATGCACGATGCCCGTCACAATTAACTGCTTAGGTTGGCCGTCGAAACCAAGGACAGCGACCTTATCGCCTACAATCAGATTAAGCGATTCAATCGTCGAACGCTCCAACAGAATACTGCCGGGCTGAGGTGGCCAATCACCACCTTGTTCAATTTTGAAAGTGGCGATGCGCATCGGGTCGTCAGCCGCAGCCACGAAGAGCTGCAGGGATTTCAAACCGCCGCTCTCCTGTTGAAGTTTGACGTTTGTTATCTGACGCATCGTCGCATCGATCACTCCAGGTTCGGCTTTTGCCGCGACAATGAACTCATCCGTTTTGTCGGGCATGATCCCCGGCTCCAGCCTGATCCGAGCGGAGGCGGGATTTGTGCTCATGTATCCACCTGTTGTATTCGACAGCACCAGGGTACGTGCGTACAACATACCGCTAAAGACGATCAAACTGGCGCTAATGGCTATAACCATCATAACCATCCGTTCCCAAGTTGTTTGAATATCGCGCAGTAATTTGATAAAGAGTAATGGTGTCATGACAGCCTCACCTTTTTACATCGTCGGCGACGCGGCCGTCTACCAGCGTCACCTGTCGGTTTGTGTAAGCGCTGATATCGCGCTCGTGAGTGACTATGATGATCGTGCGCCCATCGGCGTTCAATTTGGTGAACAACTCCAGGACTGAGGTTCTGGTCGCCTCATCGAGATTTCCAGTTGGTTCATCAGTCATCAGGATCGGCGGATCGTTGGCAAGCGCGCGTGCAATCGCTGCCCGTTGTTGCTGTCCGCCTGAAAGGGTAACGGGAAACTTGTCCGCTTGATCCCGAATATCCACAAGTTCCAAAAGTTCCAGAGCCTTGGATCGGCGTTTGGCTGTCGGGATGATCTCTGCAAAATCCATCGGTAGCATCACGTTCTCGGCCACTGTCAATGTCGGCAGCAATTGGAAGAACTGGAACACCAATCCTACATTCCTTCCTCGCCATTCTGCCAGCCCCGACTCCGTAAGTAAACCAAGATTGGTTTCAGCGATAATGGCTTCGCCTTTTGTCGGCCGGTCAATACCTGCCAGGAGGTTCAGTAATGTTGTCTTGCCGCTGCCGGATTTTCCGATGATGGCAACGAACTCTCCTGTCTGGATACGCAGGTTGATGTCTTGAAGGGCCGTAAAGGATCCGGAGGGAGTTTCGTAGTCTTTCTGCATCTGGTGCAGGTCGATGATATAGTCCCCGTGGTGTTGTGGTACCTGCTTTTTGGTTCTTATTTTTTGTATTGGATAGGTTTGCATAGTTATTCCTCTTACAATTATCAGAATTTTTAATTCGTTATTGAACTTTTTGTCCTGCAATGTTATAGTGTGTGGAGGATTTGGTCAACAACCAAATCATCAAGAAAAGTTCACTTATGAACTAAAATACGGAAATTGTATGGAAAGAGGTGAAAGATATGCCCCAAAACGATCTTGACCGAAGGGTGCAGAAGACTCGAAAACTCCTGCAAGATGCTTTGATTGAGTTAGTCGCACAAAAGAGTTACGAATCAGTCTCGATTCGAGAAATTCTGGAAACAGCCAATGTAGGACGTTCTACATTTTATTCTCACTTCCAGGATAAGGATCAACTGTTACACAGCATTCTTGATCGTCTCGATGAACTCTTCGGGCAACATGAAAAACAATTCCTGGATACAAAGAAAAACTTGGGGAACACTGACATCATGAATCTAACTCACGAATTTTCCCCAACACTTAGCTTGTTTCAGTTTATTGGGCAAAATCACCGCTTCTTCAAACCCATGCTGGGGAATCATGGTTATGGCATATTCGCCAAGCCCGTGTACGATTATGTGTTTGCTCATGTACACGGTTTATTCACCAAACCTGCCCACAATGATATGGTTGCTAATATGCACGAGTCTTTCAAAATATTGAGGTCACATGAGAAGTACGGTTCACTCGAATCCGAAATTGCGGCGCATTACTTTGTCAGTGCGTTGATGGGCATATTGGTATGGTGGGTTGAGCAGGATATGCCTTGTACAGCGGAAGAGATGGACAGACTTTTCAGACAACTTGCAATACCAAGCTTCGGACAAGTCTTGGCAGCAAATCACGGGAGCTAAGATTAAGAAGGCACCATGTTTTCTTCATTGCCTTTATCTGCCAAGTCTACGATGGCATGCGCCTTGCGGGATGTGGATGTGGGTCAAGTGAAAATATAAGCGACATAAAAAAGCTAGGGGAGATCAAGTGACCAGTTGAAGATTACATTTTTAGCCCGACCCGAAGAACGAAAAGCCATTCCCAACTTGAAGGGAACGGCTTTTTAGTAGACAATCTGTAAAACCTATGTGGTACTAAATTAATAGGTCTTATACCCATATATCAAATATATGCCGCGTTGGAGAACTTCTCATACAGCTTTAGAGAGAAGCAAGCAAATTTTGCGCGCCAATTGGCAGGGATGCGGTTCCAATAGTCACGTCCCATGATTCTATATGAGTTACAGATGACCCAGGGTTCAGCCTTGCAAGCGAGCCAAGACTTTCCAATTCCACAAAGTGCTCGTTGCAGTACATCTCGGCATTGCAATTATTGTCGGGGTAGGTCACATTGATCTGTGATGTGAAGGTCTTACGGAACAGAATGCCGTCCACGTAATAGGCCAGCCAGCCATGTGGATTGAAGTAACCCATTTTGAAGGGTGGCAAGGCTTCAGCTTGAAAAAGGATGAAATCATCATGCAGGCTCAGGCGAGGATCTTTGATGCGACTATAGGGCCAAAGTGATAGTTGTCGGTTGGGCACCAGTCCCGCCGCATCCACATTTCCAACAGGCATCGGTAAAATCACTGTACCGCCCAAACGGAATTGTGTAATGGCCCATGGCGCGAGTTCCACCGCCCACATGCCATCATTGATAAGGGTATGGGTGAGGGTCACAGAGGGTTTATCCGGCGCGAGGCGAATCAAGATGCGTTTGCGAATCCCTGTGCCAGGTTCGGTTTGTGATTCAAGCAGGAGGCCATCAGGCAGTTCTGTGATGGCGATAGGCGAATCAGGGATGTAGGTGCGGGGCATGGCTTCGGGCGAATGCCATAAGCGATGCCCGCCGCGAAAGTGGAAGTCACCATAGGGTGTTGGAACGGGCGCATAATCACGGAGGTCTGCCAGCAGATTCGTTTTGCCAGCGGGTGTGAGACCAATGATGCGCATGAAATCGGTCAAGTACTCAATCTGAAGGAAATCGTTTTTCAAAATATTCTTCTTCATTACAATTTCTCTGGTTTCAAAAAGGCCGCTTGCTAACGAATGACAAGCGGCACTTTGTTATTTGATCAGTCCAAAAACTACAGGCCCCTGTTCAGGTGGTAGTACAAATCGTTCCAGCGCAGTTTTTCTTTGAACTCATCCACTTTGGTATTCTCATCAATGAGCAGGAATTCAATACCTGCCATCTCAGCGAAGTCACGCAGATGTTCCGGTGTGACAGAGTAACTGAAGCCTGTGTGATGGGCGCCGCCTGCGTAAATCCACGCTTCTGCCGCGACTTTGAGGCTGGGTCGTGGAACCCATAGCGCCCGCGCCACTGGGAGTTTGGGAAGCGGCGCATCGGTTGGGACTACATCCACAACATTGGCTACAAGACGATAGCGTCCCCCCATATCCATGATAGAGGCGCAGACAGCAATGCCTGTCTGTGAGTCAAAGACCAATCGAACAGGGTCAGCCCTCCCGCCGATTCCGAGCGGATGAAGTTCCAGTTTCGGTTTGCCCACCGCGATTGATTCACAAATCTCCAACATGTGTGCGCCGAGGATTTTGTCGCCAGTGGCGCTGAAGTGATAGGTGTAATCTTCCATGAAGCTGACGCCGCCTGTTTGCCCAACATTCATCACTTTCATTGCGCGGACAAGAGCAGAGGTTTTCCAATCACCTTCCGCGCCGAAGCCGTAGCCATCGCGCATGAGACGTTGAACTGCAAGACCAGGTAGTTGTGCGAGACCATGTAGATCTTCAAACGTGGTAGTAAATGCCTTGAAGTTGCCCGCGCTCAAAAAGTTTCGCAGACCGATCTCAATGCGAGCGCTATCCAGCATGGAATCATGCTTTGCGCCGCCGGGTTTGAGTTCAGCGCCCACATCGTATTCATCGAGATAAGTTTGAATCAGTTTATCAACCTCAGCATCGCTGGCTTCATTGACGGACTTGACCAGATCGCCCACGCCATAGCCGTAGACATCATACCCAAGTTGAATCTGTGCTGAGACCTTGTTACCCTCGGTGACAGCCACATCGCGCATGTTATCGCCAAAGCGTGCGATCTTCATGCCCTGCGCATCTGCCCATGCACACGCCGCGCGCACCCATACGCCGATCTCTTTTTGAGTCTCATCATCCTGCCAATGACCGACAACCACCTTGCGATTGAGTCGCATGCGGCTTCCGATAAAGCCAAACTCGCGATCACCATGTGCGGATTGATTGAGGTTCATAAAATCCATATCAATCGTCCCCCATGGAATCTCACGACCATATTGAGTGTGTAAGTGAAGGAATGGTTTCTTCAACAGACTCAGGCCCGCGATCCACATTTTGGCGGGTGAGAAAGTATGCATCCATGTGATTAGACCAACGCAAGCCTTTGTAGTGTTGGCTTCGAGGCACAGATCACGGATCGCATCAGGCGTGGTTAACACTGGTTTGAAAATAACTTTCACAGGCACATGGGCGGATGCGCCCAAAGCTGCGGTGATCTCACGCGAGTGTTCGGCAACGGTTTCCAGTGTTTTAGGACCATACAAATGCTGACTCCCCGTCACAAACCAGACTTCATATTGTTGTAGATCGATCATGATTCATCTCCTTGAATTATTTGCCACAGAGATCGCAGAGTTATACATCCGTTTTGGTCCGTGTGTCCGTGAAAGAATCCGTTTGCCAAAATTCGTGCATCCGCTTTGCGAAGCCATCCGTTGAGTGTTATTGCCCATACACATTCATATACCGATCATGCAACTTCTTCACGTCTTCATCTGCAATTACATCGGGCGCACCGATCTGCATTGCCAGCCAGACCGTCTTGGCATTGTCTTCTGTCATCACCGCCGCTTTGACCGCTGCTTTTGCATTTTTCCCAATGGTGAACACACCATGGTTTTTGAGCAATACTGCAGGGGATTTGCCAATGCTTTCCACAACGACTTTCCCAATCGCATCATCGCCGATTAAAGCAAACCCTCCGCATGGAATAGAACCGCCAAATTCATCTGCAATCGCGGTCAACACTACAGGGATGGGTTTATTCACAGCCGCAAATGCCGTGGCATAAACGGAATGTGTATGCACCACGCCACCCACATCCTCACGATGTTTATAAATGTACAAGTGGCTATACACATCCGATGAAGGTTTGTAATCACCTTCGACCAGCTTGCCATCAATATCAACCACCACCATATGCTGCGGACGCATCTCCTCATAACGGATTCCGCTCGCTTTAATCACGACCAATCCTGTCTCAGGATCCCGCGCGCTGACGTTGCCGCCCGTCCATACAACGAGGTTGTTCTTTGGTAATTCGAGATGCAATTGCACAAGTTCTTCTTTTATTTTCTCAAGCATGATTTCTCCGATTCGTAGGTCACGCTTTTAGCGTGACGGTCACGTTACAAACGTGACCTACCTTTTACTTCAACCCATCCACGGCGGCTCTTTCGATGACAAGCCCCTTTTTGTAGCGTTCCATGAACGCCGTAAAGCCATCAACATCCTTTTGATCGGGAACTATCGTCATGCCATTTTCCCCTGCAAAGACCTTGTCCGAGAGATAGGCTTCTAAGGGTTCATTCATTGACTTATGAAGCATATAGGATGCGAGCAATGCAATGCCCCATGAGCCGCCCTCGCCTGCGGTTTCCATCACGGAAACGGGGACATTCATCGCCGCTGCCATGATCTTTTGACCCACTTCTTTTGTTTTGAAGAAGCCACCGTGACCGAGGAGTTGGTCGATCTTCACTTGTTCCTGCTCAAAAAGAATGTCCATGCCGATCTTCAATGCACCGAGCGCTGAGAACAGATGCACACGTATGAAGTTCGAAAGTGTAAAACGACTTTCGGGCCTACGGACGAACAGCGGGCAACCCTCCTCAAAGTGCGTGATGTGCTCGCCCGAAAAATAATTGTAGGCAAGCAGCCCGCCCGCATCCGCATCGCCTGTGAGCGCTTTTTGATACAGCGTTTCATATAATTTGGATTCACTAATATCCACACCAAGCACCTTGGTAAATTCCTGGAATACGTCAACCCACGCATTGAGGTCGGATGTGCAGTTGTTGCTGTGCACCATGGCGACAGGCTTGCCTGTGGGCGTCGTCACCATGTCGATCTCAGGATATAACTTCGACAAAGCCTTTTCCAAAACGATCATCGCAAAGACGGACGTCCCTGCGGAAACATTGCCTGTTCGCACTGCGACGCTGTTGGTCGCTACCATGCCTGTGCCTGCATCACCCTCAGGTGGACAGAGCGGGATACCCGCTTGTAGTCCTCCCGTGGGATCGAGCAGTTTTGCGCCTTCTTGGGTCAGAACGCCTGCGGCATCTCCAGCGACAAGGACTTTGGGCAGGATGTCCTGAAGTTTCCACGAAATGTTTTCTGCTTTGAGCTGTTCGTTGAATAACTTGATCATACCTTCTTCGTAATCATTGGTCTTGCTATCAATGGGAAACATGCCCGATGCTTCGCCAACGCCCAACACCTTTTGCCCCGTCAACCTCCAATGGACATAGCCTGCCAGCGTGGTCAGATGGCTGATGTCTTTGACATGAAGTTCCTTGTTCAATATCGCCTGATAGAGGTGTGCAATGCTCCAACGCTGGGGAATATTGAATTGGAATAGATCGGTGAGTTGCTTTGATGCCTGTCCAGTAATGGTATTTCGCCATGTACGAAACGGGACGAGCAAGTTTCCATCTTTATCGAATGCCATATAGCCGTGCATCATGGCGCTGAAGCCGATGGCACCAATGGTCTTGAGCGGAGTGTTGTGCTTCTCAAGAACCTCTTTGCTGAGATTTCGGTAACTTTCCTGCAAGCCTGCCCAAATATCATCAAGACTGTATGTCCAGATGCCGTGTTCATATCGGTTTTCCCATTCATGGCTTCCCGATACGATTGGCATATGATCCTCACCAATCAGCACCGCCTTGATGCGAGTCGAGCCAAGCTCGATGCCAAGAATGGTCTTTCCGCTTTTGATTGCTTTTTGGATGTCAGTCATATTTATCTCCTACCAATGATGGCGTTCGCGACATGAATACCACAAGGGTACGATGTGTCGCGGTACTTTTATCCTGGATACCAAACCTTGCGCGGGTCATCCTCTGCCCGCACATAATCAAACGCTGAATCAATCATTCTCTTCAGGTCATATTCAGGTCGCCAGCCAAGTAAAAATTTTGCCTTGCTGTTATCGAGCCATGTGGAGTGATATTCGGTTTTGATTTCAACAGTAGTCAATCCGCGCGTTGCATTCAGATATTTCCCCACCTCGCCATAATCGACGGGCTCATCCATGCAGATGTTGAAGAGTTGCTGTTGTGCTTTGGGATGATCAATTGTCAGCAGGAGGGCACTGACCAAATCGTCAACGTGGACAAAGTTTCTTTTGACGGGAACAGCTTGTGGGTCAAGCATGACCGGAATGGTTTGCGTTCGTGCATATTCATCCGCAAGTTTCTCGTCAACAAGATCACGCCAACGTGGCCCGCCAAAAACATCCTCACCGAAAGAAAGTTGATACTTGAAATCATCTTTCTCCATGATCCACGGCGCACGCAGACAACAGCCATTGAGATCGTACTGAATGTAATATTGTTCAAGCATCACTTCTTCAAGAACTTTGGAGAGCGCATAACAGCCAGGGTATGCGGAATGTTTTTGAGTTTCGGTCACGGGAATCGGATGGGGATAAACGAAATGCCCCATGCCCGCATCGCCGCCGACCATGATGAACTGCTTGAAGGTCTTGTTGGTGCGGGATGCCTCGAGCAACCAGAACAAACCCTTGACCGCCACATCCATAATTTGCTCTGGCGTTTCTTTGACGGTTGCTAGATGCAGAACGTGCGTCACACCATCCATTGCTTTTTCAACAACGTCACAATGTTCGATGGAGCCATGAATGTTTTGAATACGTGAATTTGTTTCAAGCTCGCGGTTATGGCACAACGCGTGCACCGTGAAAGTATCGAATTTTGGATCTGCTAACAGGCGATTAATGAATACCCTGCCCACCTTGCCCGTTGCGCCAGTGACTAGAATAGTGTTGGGCATGGCTACCTACTTTCGTTCTGACGATGGACGATAGACCATTGACCACCGTCTGTTGTCCATCGTCTGTGGTCGCTCATTAGCACTTCGTCCATTGCCCGTTGGCATTGCTTGAGGCGATCACGCTATCCACAAAGCGAACGCCCATCAAGCCATCGAATGAATTGGGGAAGTACAGTGCAAGCGGGTCAGCTTGTTGGCCAGCGCGGCGCGCGGCGATGGCTTCGGCTGCGTCCGAGTAGATATTTGCAAAGCCATCGGGGAATCCTTCGGGATGACCTGCAACGAGTCGCGTGCAACGCGCCGATAAGGGCAGTGTGCCCGGCCCGTTTGGTGTGCGATTTTGCGATGGCGCATCCAACGGTTTGAATGTGAGCGCCTGCGGAAATTCCTGCATCCATTCGAGCGTGCCTTTGCTGCCGCTCACACGAATTCGCAAACAGTTCTCCACACCAGCGGCAGCTTGCGTCACCCAGAAACTTCCACGGGCGCCATTATTGAATCGGAGCAGTGCCCCGCCAAAGTCATGAATGAGGCGGTTGGGCACGATGGCTCCAATATCGGCAGAGACTTCGTCCACTTCCAAACCGGTAATAAAGCGAGTCAGGTTGTGCGCGTGTGTGCCGATGTCGCCCATCACACGCGAAGGGCCGCCGCGCACAGGGTCATACTTCCACGTCATCACATCGGGCATCGGTTTCGATTCATCGGCTTTGCCGCCCTGCACATATTCAACTTGAATCAAACGAATTGTTCCGAGTTGTCCATCCAGCACCATCGCCTTCGCCTGCCGCACCATCGGGTAACCGGTGTAATTGTGGGTGAGGCAAAAGACAAGTCCGGTCTCTTGAACTTTCTTATGCAAAGCTTCAGCTTCATCAAGCGTATTGGTCATCGGCTTGTCGCAGATGACATCGGTGCCGCGTTCGAGCGCCCACATCGAATACTCGAAGTGACTGTCATTCGGAGTCATAATGGCGACTGCATCAATGCCATCTTGGCGGGATGATTCGACCTCGAGTAGTTGCTTGACATTGGAATAAATGCGATCAGACTCCACGCCCAACTCCAACGCATCTTTCTTCGATTTGGCCTGGTCCGACGAAAAGATGCCTGTCACAATCTGATAGCGATCATCGCGCCGCGCCGATTGCCTGTGCATCGCGCCGATGAACGACCCCGTCCCGCCGCCGATAACGGCCAATCGCAAGCGACGCCCCAACATGTCAATGACTGGATTTAATGCCATCTTATTGCTCCTTGGCTAAGATAGTGATAGGTAGATTCTCGCGCATGGCATGCCCCACCATCTGATTGCCAAGTTGCCAGGCAGTGATCTCGTTGAAATTTGTAAACTGAAGTTCCTGTTCTTCTTGAAGTAACTGCTTCAGTGCGTCTTCCATTTGCATATCCTCTGGCAACACATTAACTACGAAAACTCAATTCGCTGTGAGAATTACACACTATTCTTTTCTCTAAATTAATTAAACTTGCAGATGATTTCTTTGTTAGTGTAAACGAGGTAATCTTTGTATATAATAATTACATCTGGTGCGTTGTAACTATGCACTCTTGTTCTTGTTGTAGACATCAAACAAAACCGCAAGCAACAACACAATACCTTTGACAACCTTCTGCCAATCGATCCCGACTCCCATAATGGACATGCCGTTATTCAAAACGCCGATAAGAAAAGCGCCTACAACAGCACCGATGACCTTGCCGACACCGCCGGTAGGCGATGCGCCACCGATGAAACAAGCGGCAATAACGTCTAACTCCATACCATCCCCAGCATTGGGTGTGGAGCTATTTAAGCGGGCTGCAACGATCAAACCTGCCAGAGCGGCGAGAACACCCATATTGACAAACGTATAAAATAACAAGCGCGTCGTATTGACACCAGAGAGCATGGCAGCTTTTACATTGCCACCCATTGCATAAATGCGGCGACCTATTACCGTTTGACTGGTCATAAAAGTATACGCAGCTATCAGCACGAAAAGGAGAATCAATACATTTGGAAGGCCTTTGTAGGAAGCCATCAAATACGAGAAGCCCATGACCGCCACAGTGATGGCAATCTGTTTGACCACAAAAAAATAGAATGGCGTTACTTCAAATCCATATTTTTGCTGGTTTTTCCTGGCACGCATGTCCAGCCAAATCAATAAAACGGAAAGTATTACACCGATCAGCAGAGTCGTAATGTGCAATCCTTCGTTGTGAAAAAAGTCTGGAATAAACCCGGAGCTGATATTTTGAAATCCTCTCGGAAAAGGTCCTACCGACTCTCCCCGAAGCAGAGCGATTGTCAAACCTCGAAACATCAAAAAACCCGCTAAAGTGACAATGAAGGATGGGATTTTTAAATACGCAACCCAATAACCTTGAAAGGCGCCAATCGCCGCGCCGACCAGCAAGGAAATCGCAACGACCGCCGCCCAATTGACATGATATCTGACGATCAGTACACCCGCAAGCGCGCCAACAACGGCGACAACCGAACCTACGGATAAGTCGATCCAGCCCGAAACGATAATTAACAACATGCCCAATGCCATAGTGATGACATAGCTGTTCTGCAGAACAAGGTTGGTTATATTCACGGGCTTCATCAGTACGCCGCCGGTCTGAAGCTGGAAGAACAGCATGACCGCAATCAGCGCGATCAACATGCCATATTCGCGAACATTGCTCTTGAAAAGTGTTGCCAGAGTTTTCATTGTTCCACTACCTGTTGTCGTGTCATAATGTATTTCATTACTTTTTCCTGAGACGCTTCGCCTGCCGGCATTTCACCGACAATTTTGCCGTCGCGCATCACGTAAATACGATCACAAACTCCCAAGATCTCCGGCAATTCTGAGGAGATCAGGATGATCCCTTTTCCTTCGCTGACCAGTTGGTTGATAATGGTGTAAATCTCGTACTTCGCCCCCACATCAATACCACGCGTGGGCTCATCCAGGATCAGAATTTCCGGACTTGCAAATAACCATTTACTCAGCACCACTTTTTGTTGATTGCCACCTGAAAGATTAAGAGCCAGTTGCTGAATACTGGAACACTTAATATTAAGTTTATCTCGATATTCACTGGTAACCCTCATTTCCTGAGGCTCATTGATCACTTGATTCCTGGAAATTTCTTCCAGATTTGCCAGAGTAATATTATTCTTGATCTGCTGGATCAAAACCAGCCCATACGCTTTGCGGTCTTCTGTTGCATAGGCGATGCCATTGGAAATGGCTTTATCGATGCTGCTGATATCCACTTCCCTCCCATTTCTATAAACCTTGCCGCTAATACGAGTACCATAGGCGTGACCAAAAATGCTCATCGCCAGCTCAGTTCTCCCAGCTCCCATTAATCCCGACAGTCCAACAACTTCACCCTTGCGGACGTTAATATTCACATTAGTACTTACTTTACGATCCTCATGGATGGGGTGATATACATTCCAATCACGTATTTCAAAAATAACTTCTCCAATATTCTTTTCGCGCGGCGGGAAGCGATGGGTTAGATCACGTCCCACCATGCCACGAATGATCCGGTCTTCTGTAATCTTGTCCGTTTTACAATCCAAAGTTTCGATCGTTGCTCCATCACGAAGGATCGTGATGGAATCGGCTACTTTGTTGACTTCGCTTAATTTATGAGAAATCAAGATCGAGGAAATTCTGTGCTCTTTAAATTGGAGTAATAACTCAAGCAGCTTCTCGCTGTCGTTTTCATTTAGAGAGGCTGTGGGCTCATCCAAAATAAGAAGCTTAACTTCTTTTGCCAATGCTTTGGCAATTTCAACCAGCTGTTGTTTGCCCACGCCCATGTTTGTGATCAAGGTATTAGGCGACTCGTGCAACCCCACTCTATCCAGCAATTCTGCGGTTCTGGAAATGGATTCATTCCAATCAATTACACCATTTTTGGCGCGCTCGTTACCGAGAAACAGGTTTTCAGCTACAGAAAGAAAAGGAATCAATGCAAGTTCCTGATGGATAATGACAAGTCCAACTTTTTCAGATTCAGTGATATCTCGAAACTGACATTCCTTGCCTTGAAAATAGATTTCTCCGCTATACGAACCGTGTGGATAGACACCGCTCAAAACATTCATCAAAGTTGATTTTCCCGCCCCATTTTCCCCCACCAAAGCATGTATTTCGCCCTGGCTCACGCTAATACTTACATTATCAAGCGCTTTCACGCCGGGGAATGTCTTAGTAATGTTTCGCATTTCCAAAATGACATCAGGCATAGTCTTCTCATCCTCAATCTACACGGAATGAAGTTACTCTACTATACGACAATTTTAGTTCAATATGCCACAAACCTTCAAGGAAAGTGCGTGAGGATATTTCTATCCTCACGCACAGGGTAAAAACTACCTACTTCAGATCTTCCGCCTTGATATAGCCACTATCTACCAATTCTTTCTCGTAATTGTTAATATCAATGCTAATTGGGGTCAGCAAATAGGAAGGCACAACCTTGACGAGGTTATCATAAGTCGTGGTGTCATTGATTTCAACAGTCTGACCCTTCAGAGCCTGATCAGCCATCTTGGCGGCTTGTTTGGCAAGAACGCGGGTGTCTTTGAACACGGTATAGGTCTGTTCGCCGGCGATGATCGACTTGACGGAAGCAACTTCTGCATCTTGGCCAGTCACTACAGGGCACGGTTGTTCAGGTGTGCAATAGCCAACACCCTTCAGAGAGGAGAGGATACCAATGCTAAGACCGTCGTATGGGGAGAGAACTCCATCCACGCGCTTGTCGGTGTAGAATGCGCTCAAAAGGTTGTCCATGCGAGCCTGGGCAGTTGCAGCCAGCCAGCGCAAGGTGCCGACTTTGTCCATGCCCGTCTGCCCACTTTGGATGACGATCGTGCCGTCGTCGATGAAGGGTTGGATGACGGACATGGCGCCATCATAGAAATAGAAGGCGTTTGTGTCGTCGGGGGAGCCGCCGAAGAGTTCGACGTTGAAGGGACCAACGCCAGCGGGGGCCTTTTCGCCGGGTTTCAAGCCGAGGCCTTCGAGGAGCTGGGTTCCCTGAATAACGCCGACGCCAAAGTTATCGAAGGTGGCGTAGTAATCCACATTGGCGGTCTTGGTGATCAGGCGATCGTAGGATATGACGATGGCGCCGTTATCATGTGCCTTCTGGAGAACATCAGAGAGGGTTGTACCATCGATGGCTGCAATAACGAGAACCTTGGCACCCTTGGTGACCATGTTTTCGATCTGGGCCAGCTGGTTGGGGATGTCATTGTCAGCAAATTGCAGGTCGGTATCGTAGCCCATAGCCTCGAATTCTTTGACCATGCTCTCGCCATCAGAGATCCAGCGGGTTGAGCTCTTGGTGGGCATGGAGATACCAACTAGTATTTTTTCGGTAGCAGGGGCGTCAGCTCCTGCACCACATGCTGTGAGAACGAGACTGGCCAGTATCAAAACCGCCAGCAACTTAAAGACCAAATTCTTGGACATTTTCTTCTCCTTGATCAATATGTTTAGTAGTTTGTTAAGCAGTTAATTGGCAAGTGCAGAGTAACTATCAATCAATGATAAATCCGCCTTACCCGGAAACACACATATCTGGTTCAAACCAATTCAAATGTGTCTCCACCTTGCAAGTTTCCTAATGGTCCGCTGCCTCACCGCCTTTCTCTTCTCGAAGTGAACTTTTTCGCACAATGAGCGTTGGCGGCAGAATAATAGACTTGGGATGAACAGGTTCCAGTCCCTGCCAGCCTGATTCGATGATATTAATAATCTCTGCAACAGCTATTTTTGCCACGCTGTGTTGATCCTGCTGAACGGTCGTTAAATCTGGGGAAAAGAAGGCGGATTCGGAAATGTTATCGAAGCCAACAATTCCAACATCCTGGGGAATGCGTATCCCCTTTTCCCCAAAAAACTGCATAACACTCAACGCCATTTGATCGTTTGCAACAAAGATCGAGTCCATTTCTGGAAACTGATCGTACAATTTCTCGATTGCCAAAGCCCCACTCGCCGAGGACCAATTTCCCTCGACAAAATGACCGTCTCTGACATCTAATCCGACTTCAATCAGGGAATCCCTCCAGGCGGCCATCCGCTGGCGCGACTCCCACCAATCCAGTGGGCCAGAAATATGCCCAATCTTTCGATATCCCTGCTCGAGCAAATGCGACATCGCCATCCGCCCGCCCAGATAATTATCAATGGAGACAATCGAAAGATTATCTCGAGGTTCCATCGTTAGATAAACGAGCGGAACTTCAATATCAGCAGGTGGGTCGTTGACCCACTTTCGGTTTTCTCCAACTTCAGGCACAGCCCAAATGATCCCATCAACATGACGGGAAAGCAGAGCCTGGAAGATCGGTGTAATGTCTTCTGTATCGAAACTGGGGAGTTCCTTCAGCAGTACGGAATACCCAGACTCTTCTGCCGCAGATGTAATTCCACTCAAAGTTCGGGAAGGACCGATATATCTAAGACCGGCTGTTACTACCCCCAAGGTATGGCTGCGCTGGCTAATTAAACTGCGCGCCAAGGCACTGGGTCGGTAACTTAACTCCTTGATGACCTCCTGAACCCTCTTACGAGTCTCAGGTGAAACATCGGGGCGCTCATTTAGCACGCGAGAAACAGTCTGTGTGGAAACCCCCGCCACAGAAGCTACCTCCTTGATTGTAGGACGTACGTTTGTCTTTGGACGCATAGTAGATGTTATCGTTCCCGTTATCGATAACGGGAACGATAACATTCTAGCAAGCTCCTTTGCAAGAGTCAAGCCCCAATTTCACAGAATTTCAACTTAATTTTCTGTTAGTTCAGAATTTCATTACCCCATCATCAACTTTGGTCTATTTGCCAGATACACTGATTGGATATCTTCACTTCCCGCCAGATTTGCAATCATATGCGCCAGTTTCAGGATGCAATGACATTGTGCTGTCCATAGGTGAGCACACCGACAAATTGAGTTGACTCATCGCCGCCCGCACCAAACTCTGAACTTCATCCTGTAACGGTAAAACTGCCAATCTTCCCCCCGCGATCTCCGCTCTTGGCACTTCGATATGGATTTGACAAAGGATCAAATCATCCAAAAAACTTTCCATGGCCTCTTAAACTTTTCCGTCATTCCTTCGGGAAACAAAATAATTTGTCAACAAAAGCGTGATGCCACCTACTACACCCGTCAGATGATAGGGCAAGTAATTCATCACTTCAACGGGCTGTTGAATTAACTTCAAATAAAAATACGGCGTCCACACCAGAATCCCAAGGAAGATCATCCCATGTCCGAGGATTTGCAAGGGACTCTTTTTTGCAGGCGTGATACCCATTTCCTTAAGGGCAAATGCACGCAGGCGCGACCCACCAATTACACCAATCAAGTGGAACGGCAAATACCAAAACAGCGATGGTTTTTCTCCCGCTATTCGCAAAACAATGAAGGGCAGCCACGTCAGCGCACCCAACCATATCAACAGATTTCCAAGGCGATAGCGTATCAATGCCGCGTCATAAATCTTCTGCTCGGTTACCATGTGCGAAACGCCTCCGTCACTGCTTCGAGTGTTTTTTCAATAATTGCATCTGTGTGCATGATGGAAAGGAATCCTGCCTCGAATTGCGACGGCGCGAGATAGACTCCGTTTTCCAACATTTTTTGGAAGAATTTCCCGAACTGGACTTTATCCGCCACCTTGACTGTATTCCAACCCACGGGTTTGGTCTCGCTAAAGAAGGTTGTGAACATCGTGCCGACTCGCGTTTGTTGGATGGGAACTCCAGCTTTTTTTGCCGCGGATGAAATGCCCGCTTCCAAATTAGCCGCAGCCTGCTCCAGTTTTCTCCAACATTCATCTCCCCGAATCAGGCTCAATGTCTCGATGCCCGCGCTCATCGCCAGCGGATTCCCAGACAAGGTCCCCGCCTGATACATCGGACCCACAGGCGCAACCATTTGCATGATTTCTTTCCTGCCGCCATACGCGCCGACAGGCAATCCGCCGCCAATGACTTTACCCAATGTTGTTAAATCTGGCTTGATGTTATATAAAGTTTGCGCACCGCCACGGTGGACACGGAAACCTGTCATCACTTCATCGAAGATCAACACTGCGCCATATTCGGTTGTCAGCTTGCGTAGGCCTTCAAGGAATCCCTGAACAGGAGGTACAACTCCCATATTCCCTGCAACAGGTTCCACGATAATGCCCGCGATCTGATCGGGATATTTTTTGAATAACGCTTCCACCGAATCAAGGTCATTGAAATTTGCAACCAATGTATCTGCGGCGACAGTAGCGGGCACACCAGGCGAATCAGGCAGACCTAATGTCGCGACCCCTGAACCCGCCTGCACGAGCAGCATATCCGCATGACCATGGTAACAACCATCGAACTTGATGATCTTCTCGCGTTTTGTGTACGCACGCGCCAGCCGCAGCGCGGACATGGTTGCTTCCGTCCCCGAGTTGACAAAGCGGATCATTTCGATGTTAGGCAAAAAGTCTATGATGCTTTTAGCAAGTTCAATTTCCAGCGGACTCGGCGCACCATAAGATGTCCCTTTGCATGCCGCCTGTTGAATGGCCTCAATGACTTTTGGGTGTGCATGTCCCGTGATAAGCGGTCCCCACGACAAAACATAATCAATGAAACGATTGCCGTCCACATCATAAAGATATGGGCCTTCGCCGCGCTCGATGAAGAGTGGCTGTCCACCCACTGCACGGAAGGCGCGTACTGGCGAGTTTACACCGCCCGGGAATAATTTCTGTGCTTCTTGAAAGAGGGAAATAGATTTAGTGATGTTCATAATTGCTCCTGTTTTGGAGTGCGATGACTCCTGTCATCGCTATGCAAAGTCTGGAGACTTTGCACTCCGTTTAGAATTTTTTCCACGGCAAGTTCACCTGAATGAATGCAATCTGGAATGCCGATGCCGCGATAGCCATTACCTGCCAGCGCAAGACCTGGATGATTTTCCAATGCAAGATCAATGCGCTTGAGAATTTCGGGATGACCGAGGTTGTATTGCGGCATGGCTTTGTCCCACATGAAGACGCGCAAAAGGATCGGTTCAGCAGTGATTCCCAAAGTTAGATTTAATTCTTCTTTTGCCAATGCAAGCAGATCATTTTCATTCCACGGAATGTCCTGACCAGCGCGGCCAACGAAGACGCGAATGAGTGCATAGCCTTCAGGCGCGCGGTGCGGAAATTTTGTAGATGTCCATGTGCAGGCGAGGGCTTTGCGTCCTTCGCGGCGCGGGATGACGTAGCCATAACCATCCAGTTCGCGGGTCAGGTCACTCTGTCGGTATGCGAGGGAGACGGTAGCTGTGGAGGCGTAGGGAATATTCTTTAGATCAGAAGCAAGCGTCGGGTCGAATGAAGCGAGCAAATCCCCGCTGACAAATGCAGGCGTGGCGAGGATGACAGAGTCAGCATCAAAGCTTGAGTCATCTTCCAATTTCACGATATAGCGAGAATCGATCTTCGCAATTTGGGAAACGGATGTATCGAGACGAAGTTTTACGCCGTGGTCTTGAAGGTGTTTGACCAGCGCTTCAACAATTTCGGCGAGGCCTGTGGTTGGTGTTAGAAACGCGGAACGCGAACCAGGAACGGAGTCCGACGACTCCTGTCGTCGGTGCAAAGTCGGGAGACTTTGCACTCCCAAGCTTTTTTTTCGCATTTGCAGCGCGCCGCGCGCGAGACTTCCATGTTTGATTTCAAGATCGCGCAGATATGGAAACGTGGATGCGAGGGAAAGTTGATCGCCATCGCCCGCGTAGATGCCAGACATAAGCGGCTCGATCAGATTCTCGTACGCTTCGCGCCCCAGCCGACGGCTGACAAATGAGCCAAGTGATTCATCGCTACCTGCCCCGGTATCATTGGGGTTGAGGGGTTTTGCAGGCTGAATGAAATCAAACCCCATGCGTGCTTTGCCAAGCCACGAGACAAGATGTGATTTGAGAATCGCCTGCACGTTGGTGGGGATCATCATGGCGAGGCCGTCAGGCAGAGGCTCAAGTTTATTTCGATGAAGAACGTATGTATTTTTTTGATCGGGATTTGTGCCATGCAATCGTTCGCCAAGTCCAAGCTCTTTGCAAAGAGCAGTGGCATATGGCTTGGTGGCAAGGAAGGTGTCGGGTCCGCCTTCGATGACGAATTGGCCGTCATCGAAAGTGGCGCGGTCGGTGGTGATCTTGCCGCCCCAGCGCGAATCAGATTCGATCAGGGTGATTTGCGCATCGGGCATCTTCTTTGTTGCATAATATGCGGCAGAGAGTCCCGCAATGCCGCCGCCAATAATAATTAGTCGCATAGTTTGATAGTCTCTGACTGATTGGTCAAAACCTTAAAGATGAGGTGCTTTCATTTTTTTGATAATGGATTCGAAGGGTAGTTTGATCTTGATCGCGTTGAAAGGAAACCAACCTAATTCCGCGCGGACAGCCTGTTCTTTAAGTTCGGTGCTTCCCCAAATGAACGTTGCACCAACAACGCCGATGATCACGCAAAGCCAATCGTTCTTAATGAAGAGAGATGCGATGATGATGAGAATGCCAATTCCCATCATATACGGCCAGCAGAAATAACCAAAATATCTTTCGCCGCGAATGACGAGCGGAAAGCCAAGCCCAATGATGAGCAGGGTGATGATGCCGATGAGGATGCCAAAAGAGTTCATGGTAATCAGTGACCAGTTTTCAGTTATCGGTGATCCGTTTGCCTGTCGGTTCACGCTTCAATAGATCATGTGTCGTGGCATGCGAATTTGGTTCAGCGAGGATGCGTGCATGGCGCGGATTATTTGGATTCGCGGACGCATGTCCCTTGCGGATGCGTTTCTGCTGGCGAGTAAATTCGAACGCGTCGAAGAGCAGGGTGATGCCTAAAATACCAAGAGCAGTTTTTAGTGACAAGTTATCAGTGATCAGTGAATAGTATTCAGTGATCAGCCCGAGCAGGGCGAAAATAATAGTAGGCAACCATATTGTCGGTGAAAGGAATTCAATCTTTCTCACAGCAACATGCCCACCCCAAATTGAAAGAAAGGCAGTCACTGCGGCGGTTAATCCAAGCGTATTCATTCCCATGTTTTCCTGTGTACTGGTCTACTTATTTACCTGATACTCATGCACCATATCTACAACTGCTTTCACATTGTCAACGGGCGTGTTCTGTAAAATGCCATGACCAAGATTGAAGATATGTCCAGGCTTGCCGTTTGCGCGATCCAAAATATCGTAAACACGTTTCTTGATCTCAGGCAGAGGCGCGAAGAGTGTGATGGGATCAAGGTTTCCTTGAACGGCGACATCGTCTCCAAGTAATTTCCAACCATCGTCGAGTGGGATGCGCCAGTCGAGCCCGAGTGCGTCTCCGCCCGCGCGTTTCATCAAAGGCAAAAGGGTTGTGGTGTTCGTGCCAAAGTGAATGACGGGTACACCTTCGGCTTTTGCCGCACTTAAAACTTTTTGTGAATATGGCAGGACAAAATTTTCATAATCCTGAGGATTAAGCGCGCCGACCCACGAGTCAAAGACTTGCACAGTTTGCGCGCCCGCGCGGATTTGTGCCACAAGATAATCACTCAACACGACAGTTAATTTCTCCATCAGCGCATGCCACGTCTGCGGATCGGAATACATCATCGTTTTTGTTTTCAGGAATTCACGTGATGATCCGCCTTCGATAATGTAGGAAGCGACGGTGAACGGAGCGCCGCAAAAACCGATGAGCGGAACATCTGTAAGTTCGCCGCGCAGAATCTTGATCGCGTCAAGCACATATTTCAAATCCGTTTCAGGGTTTACAGGTCGTAGATTTTTCACATCATCCAGTGTGCGAACAGGATTCTTCAAAATAGGCCCTTCGCCTTTTGCAAACTCCAACCCAACACCGAGCGGAATTGCAGGCAGGAGAATATCGGCAAAGAGAATAGCCGCATCCACACCGAGAGCGCGGACAGGTTGCAATGTCACCTCGGCGGCAATCTCGGGACGATGACAGATCTCGATCAACGAATATTTTTCGCGGATCGCGCGATACTCTGGCATGTAACGTCCAGCCTGGCGCATGAACCAGACAGGAGTGGTATCTGTGGGAATGCGATGGCAGGCAGATAAAAACCGAGATTGGAGACTTGAGACTGATAAGGAGCTGGGAACAGGTTGTGTAGTTATCATTGAATAATCTCCAGTCTCTAATCTCTACTCACCAACACACAAGCAGGATCGCTTTCCAAATAGTCACCTGTAATCCCATACGCGCGTCCGCGTTGACCGCCGCACACGTCGCGATATTCGCAGGTTCCGCACACGCCTTTGTATTTATCGGGATTGCGCAGGTCTTTGAAAATTTGCGAGTTGCGATAGACGTCCACGACATCGTTCTCGCGCACCATGCCTGCGGTTACAGGTAAAAATCCGCTCGGCTGAATTTCGCCGATATGTGAGATGAATAAAAAGCCGTTGCCGTCGTTGACGCCTTTGGTTGGGCGATGAAGTCCATCTGCATATTGGAAGCCTGCGCTTTGAAAAGTGACGGGCTTGCCGTCGCTTTGCGCGCGTTTACGTTCAATTGCAACGCGGCGATACATCGGCGCGGCTGTGCTCTTAATATCAAACGGAGCATTCTGCGATAGATCGTACAGCCAATTAAAAACTTTCTCGTGTTGTTGAGCAGAAATCATTTGCTCTACCATTGCACGTCCTGTGGGTACAAGGAAAAACACCGACCACTGCACAGCGCCGACTTCCTGAATAAACGGAACCATCTCATGCAAAATATCAACATTATGTTTTGCAACTGTCGTGTTAACTTGCACGCTCAAACCCACATCATACGCGCGATGGAGCGTGTCCATTGTCCGCTGCCATGAGCCTTGGACTTTGCGAAAGTCATCATGGATTTCAGGACGCGGCGCATCCAACGATAAGGCCACGCGCAGAATGCCTGCTTCACGCGCTTTTTCCAGTCTTTCTTTTGTCGGTAAAGCAGTGGCTGTTGGCGTGAGTGAACAACGCAAGCCACGCTCGGCTGCATACTTGATCAACTCAAACAGATCGGGGCGCATCATGGGGTCGCCGCCCGTAAAGATCAAAATCGGATGATTGTCAAATGAAGCAAGGCGTTCAATCAAGTCCTTTGCTTCATCCGTAGAGAGTTCGCGCGGGTCACGCTGATGCAATGCGTCCGCACGGCAATGGACACAGGCATAGGCACAAGCACGTGTCACTTCCCATGCAATCGTAAACGGCGCCATATCAAAGTCCGCGTGAACCATGCGCGCGTTATTCGCGCTTCGTTCCGCGGCAGCGCGGGGGGAAAGGGTTTCTAAAGTCATAAGATCTCCATTTCGTTTGAAAGTTGGAACGTTGAAAAGTTTGAACGTTAAAACCTTCAAACTTTCTAACCTGCCAACCATGTAGCAGCATCCACGGCATGATAGGTAATAATCAAGTCAGCCCCCGCGCGTTTGATGGCGGTCAATGTTTCCAAGGTAACTTTTTCTTCATCCACCCAGCCATTCGCGGCGGCGGCTTTGATCATCGAATACTCGCCGCTGACGTTGTATGCCGCCATCGGCACTTCGGGGAAAGCATCCTTCACCACGCGGATCACATCCAGATACGCCAGCGCAGGCTTGACCATTAACATGTCCGCACCTTCTTCCACGTCGGTCGCAGCTTCACGCAGCGCCTCACGCACATTGGCAGGGTCCATTTGATGCGATTTCCGATCACCAAATTTCGGCGCACCTTCTGCCGCATCACGGAACGGGCCATAAAACGATGAAGCATATTTCACTGCATAAGACAAAATGGGAAGATTTTCATAGCCCGCAAAATCCAAACCTTCACGGATCGCCGAAACCATGCCGTCCATCATTCCGCTCGGCGCAACGATGTCCGCGCCGCATTCGGCGTGCGAGATCGCAACCTTCGCCAGTACCTCCAGCGTCGGGTCGTTCAGCACATATCCTTCAGGTAAATGCGGATATCGGACTCCAACGTCTCCCGACGTTGGAATTCCAATATCAGGAGACATTGGACTCCGTATATTCAAAACCCCGCAATGCCCATGATCGGTATATTCGCACAAACACACATCCGTCACCACAACCATTTCTGGAATTTCTTTCTTGATCGCACGAATTGCCTGTTGGACAATTCCATCTTCCGCGAAATTCTCCAGCCCAATCGGATCCTTCTCTTTCGGGATTCCAAACAAGATGACAGCATTCACGCCTAATCTGGCAGCTGCTTCTGCTTCTCGAACACTTTCCGCCACTGACAGTTGATACACACCCGGCATCGAGCGGATCTCGCTGCGACCTTCGCCATGTCGTACGAACAGTGGATAAATAAAATCGCGTGCGTTGAGTTCGGTCTCACGTATCATGGCGCGGAGGGCGGGTGTAGCGCGGAGTCTGCGAGGACGATTTACAATTTTTGATTTACGATTTTCGATTTTCGATTGTGAAATTTCAAGTAAAGTCATAGTTTCTCCATAGCTGCATGTCTACTTGTGTATATGTTTACCTGTCTACTGATTTCCTGTACCAATCCTTCGGTTGTATATTCTTTTGCAACAACAAGATTGACAATCCCTTCTTCTCTTGCGGCTTGTTCGGTGATTGGGCCAATACAAGCAAACAACGGATTACCTGGCAGGTTCAATGGGTCGAGATCGTTTTTGCGCGCGATGGCGACAAAATTTTCAACAGTTGACGCGCTGGTGAAAGTGATGACATCCACACCAGATTTCAAGGTATTGAGTCCATCCATATCAACTTCTGTGGGGAGAGTTTGATAGACCACGACCTCATGCGCGATTCCGCCCGCTTTCAAGATCGCTTTGGGTAATTCCTGCCGTGCAATCTCTGCACGGGGAAGCAAAACCCATTTGCTGTGTAAGTCACCCAACCCAGGCAGAATGGATTCAGCGACATATTCTTCAGGGACAAAATCAGGTTCTATATTGTGTTTGCGTAATGCGTCAGCTGTTTTTGGTCCAATGGCGGCAATCTTTAATTGATGGTGTAGGGGCGAAGCATGCTTCGCCCCTACCAGATACTCAAAAAACACATCCACCGCATTGACCGATGTAAAAATGACCCAGTCATATTTCGTCAATTTTTTTATTGCGTTATCGAATTCGGCGTTATTTTCAACAGGTCGGATTTCGATCACAGGAAAATAGATCGGCTCAAAGCCAGCGGATTGCAAGGCTTCGCCAAAGGAATTGGCTTGAGCGCGGGGACGAGTGATTAGTACTTTCATAGTGATTGGTGATTAGTAATTAGTGAAGAGAAATGAGTTTCAAAATTTCGCCTGCGCCTTGTTGAATGGCTAGTTGAGCAAGTTCGTTCCCAAGTTTAAGCGGATCATTTCCTTCACCAACAACTTTGATGATTTGTTTTCCATCAACTGAAGAAACCAAGCCTGTTAGCGTAATGACCTTCGACTTTTGACCTTTGACTTCCGCATACGCTGCGACGGGAACAGAGCATCCACCGCCAAGTCCGCTGAGGAAGGCGCGTTCGGCGGTGACCGCTTTACGCGTGGGGTTATGTTCCAGTGCAGCGAGCAGGTTGAGGGTCGTTTGATCGTCGGCGCGACATTGGATGGCGAGGGCGCCCTGCCCAGGTGCGGGGAGCATGACATCCAGTGACAGCCATTCCGTCACATTTTTTTCCAAACCCAAACGAGTCAATCCCGCGCCCGCGAGGATGATCGCATCATATTGACCGTCCATTGCTTTTCGCAGACGGGTATCTACATTACCCCGTAGGGATTCGGTTTTCACGTCTGGGCGGAGGAAAAGGATCTGGGAAGCGCGGCGCAGGCTCGAGGTCCCGACAGAAGCGTTAGCGGGTAATGTCGAAAGTGTATAGCCTTTTGCAGAGATCAAAGCATCACGTACTTCGGCTCGCATGGGAATACATCCGATTGTTAATCCAACAGGATTTTCAACGGGCAAATCTTTAAGTGAATGAACCGCGCAATGCACGTCGCCATTCAATAATTCACTTTCAAGTTCCTGTGTGAATAATCCCTTGCCACCGATTTCGGGCAATGGTTTATCCAAAATTTTGTCACCCTGTGTGGTGATAACTTTTTCTTCGCAGAAAAGGTCAGTGTGAATCTTTTGCAAAGCGGCGATAACCCATTGGGTTTGCCAGCGGGCGAGGGTGGAAGGACGAGTGGCAAAGGTTAGTTTCATTTTTACCTAATCAGCAGCATTTGAGATGGGACAGGCCTGACCAGAGAATCCGCAAAAACCTTCGCTTTGCAGACCGAACAATGTGCGGGCAACGGTCGCATATTCGGGCGCGTGAGGACAGGACGCTTCGGCACGCAGACGATTGGTTGGTGCATGCAATATTTTTTTGACCAGCGCCTGCGTCATGGCTTCGATACGGTCACGTTCGGCTTCGGTCAGGTCAGGCAGGCGGCGCAGGGTTTTTTCGAGCATTTCCTGACGGATGCTTTCAGCCTGTTGGCGAATGTCGGCGATGATGGGGATCATCTCCATTGATTTCATGTACTCTGTAAATTCAATAATTTCCTCTTCGAGGATGGATTTGACCTGCGGTACTTCCGCCATACGTTCGGCAAGCGCGCCTTCGAGTTTTGCGTTCAGGTTGTCAATGTCATAAAGTTTGACGTGTGGGATATTCGCCGCATCGGGGTCGATGTCGCGCGGCACGGCAATATCAATTAAAAAGAGAGGGCGCTGGGCGCGCGTTTCCATTACCTGCCTGATCATTTCGGCAGATAGGATGGTGTGCGGCGCACCTGTGGATGAGATCAAAATATCCGCTGAGGTCAGCGCGGCATCGAGACTTTCGAACGTGGTGATTCGCGCGTCCCAGCGGTCTGCGATGGCGTGGGCGCGTTCCAACGTACGGTTGACGACCAGAATCCGATTTGCCCCGCGTTTTCGTAAGGCTTCCACTGCCAGTTCTGCCATTTCACCTGCGCCAAGGATGACGATCTGCGCTTCGGCGATGGGACGCACGACCTGCTCCGCCAGTGATGCGGCGAGCGATGAAACCGACGCAGGATTGCGGCTGATGTCCGTCTCGGTGCGGGCGCGTTTGCCCGCATGAATTGCGGATTGGAAAAGTCGGTTCAGTACAGGACCTGCCATATTTTGTCCGCGTGAGAGTTCGAGCGAACGGACGATCTGTCCTAAAATCTGCGGTTCGCCGATGACAAGCGAGTCAAGTCCCGCGGCGACATCAAAGAGATGGCGGGCTGTATCAATATCTTCAAATCGGTATGAATGTGCCTGGATTTGCCGGGCAGGCACATTGCAAATGTCTGATAAAAAAGCCTCCAGTTCGGTGATTGCCGAATCATTGGAGGCCGCGTAAAGTTCGATGCGGTTACAAGTAGAGATAATGACAAGCTCTGCAATGGATGTGGAGAGATGTCCGCATGCCAGGCGGGCAAGCGCGGAACGGATTGCATCTTCGTTGAGCGACAATTGCTCTCGAAATTTGATGGGTGTGGTGTTGTGGTTAAGTCCGAGACAGTAGATGTGCATTGTCAGCCGCTTTTGAAATTGTATGGCCTTACTTTATTATCAAAAGACAGCATATGCCAGACAGGTTTACAAAGTTTTTCTTTAGCATTGAATTAAGATATTCGCATTATTTAACTCCATGCTTATTTTAGAACTCTTGGTTTTATAGATTTATGCTATTCATCGTAAATTGTCAGATGGATGTCATTGTCCTTTCTTTTTCACCAACCCCACATTTCAGTTTATTACAACGGTTGCCTTTCGATTTTCGCATTCGATGCGACAGACATATCCTGTCTCACAGGCTTCATTCCGAACAGCCAACGCGTCACGTTCCACCGCCGAACCAATTCGTAAGCAAACAATGTTAGGCCAGTGGCAACCAAAACGATCAATGGATATTTGACCGCCACGGGCGCATCGAGTTTGATCACAAAATATCCAGTCACCACGCTGAACGTCATATGCAATAAATAGAATGGCATTGCCGCTTCACTTGCATAACGCAACAAGTTGTTCGTGCGATTCAAGAAGCGATGTCCCAACCCAAGCACAGCCAATGTCAACGCCCAGCGCCCTATTTGATACACCAGGCCCAACGCCATCCATCCCATTGTCCATTCTATGTAATCCCGTATCGGCATCATTATGTTGAGCGTCGCTGCGAACATGCCGAATGCCAATGCAACCCACGTTAGCTTATTAACAGATTGCTGGAAGCGAGTATCACTTGCGAGCATAAATCCGTAAAAGAAGATCAAGAAATAATACAGTGGATTCATATCTCCAAGGATACCCGTGGCGGCGGCGAGCGCCAGCGGGATGCCCAACACGATCAGACTCAACGGGGCCTGCATCAGTGTCCCCAAAGTTTTAATTACCCCTTTGCCTTTTTCAGAACGCAACCATAGAAAAATTGGCAAACCAACCAGCGAATAGACAAACAGATACAGAATGAACCAAAGATGCGCTGGCGTAAAGGCTCCGTTCATCCCATCTAGTTGCTTCAGGTCAATGCGGAAGAAGCCAAGATAGCCTTCTTGCAATGAGACCACGCCGCTGTACTGGATGTAAACAGTAAACGGAACAAAGGTCAGAATGCCAAAGGCCAGTGGAATAAACAATCGCAGGAATCGTTCACGAATGTACCCTCCCGCTGAGCGAAAGCCAAGCGCGAAATAAGTCGCCGCGCCGGAGATCATGAACAGCATGGGCATGTGCCACATATGGATAAAGCCCGTGACCTCAGCCAGCGCTCGGCTATTGACCGAATCCCTGATGTACATGATGGTGAATGGGTCGAATACAAAGATCAATGCCACGTGAAAGGGGATGAGCAAAAGCACGCCCAACACACGTAACCAGTCCAGGTCATAGCGGCGCTCGGATGATAATGTCATGTTAACTCCTGATTAAAAAGACTCTGGAGTCCATCAGCTTGCTGATGGATATGTCAGGCATCAAGCTGCCCGACTCCAGAGGGTGTTGCTTCAATTGAATGAAACATGTCCAATATAGCTCGCTTGCTTTTCAACACTTTTATACCTGCAGATTGAACCAGATCCAATGGGTCTTGATTCCAGCGGCATCCCGCATGATCTTGATAATGTTGATATTCATGGCGGTCTTGATAATTTGCAAGCCACGGCACATTGCTATGACCATGTTCCAGAAGCAGGATCAGCCCGCCGGGTCGGCAGACGCGTTTAATTTCCTGTAGTGCCTTGACCGGGTTTGGAAAAGTGCAAGTGGATAGGGTAGAGACTACCGCGTCAAAACTTCCATCTGGGAATTCGAGATGCTCTGCATCCATCATTGCAATATTCACGTTCAGTCCGTGATCGATGGCACTCCTGCGAGCCTGCTCCAACATTTTTGGACTCAGGTCAACTGCTGTGATTTCGCTGTTTGGCGCAAAGAGCGAAAAATTCTTCCCCGTTCCACATGCCACGTCCAGAATTTTGCCACTTGCTTTGGAGAGCAGCTTCTTTTTGAGGCGCGCCACGCCGAGAATGTATTGGTCGAACCAAATCTTTTTTTCGTATTGGTCGGCTATTTCATCATATGCGCTTTGCACTTGATTCACCGTCATCTTTTCACTGTTAGGTATGCGAAGAGGCCTGCAAGTCTTTCCATTATTTTCTGCACCGATTATGGTTTTCATGTGCTCTCCTTTAGTGTTACACTGAGTAACTTATGTTCAGCATTGTATCTATATTGAATTTCAAGTCAATCCTGAAATCCGCCTTGATGTAACAAAAGTTATTAAACTGACGGTTTTGTATCAGAGATGGAGAAACGATGAAATCAAAAGCAGATCCGAGAGTTCGCAGGACCCGCCGCCTATTGCGCGACGCTTTGGTTTCTTTGATTCTGGAAAAGGACTATGCCTCCGTTTCGATCAAAGAGATAACCAGCCGCGCTGATGTAGCCTATATCACTTTCTTTCGGCATTTCGAAAGCATTGACCATTTGTTGATGGAAGTGTTGGATGAGGGGCTGGCAGAGTTACTGGGTTATATCGAGACGCTGGCGAAACAGTCCGAAACTTCCGCCCTTGAAACGGAGGGCAGGCTGATCTTTGAATACATCGAACAAAAAGCCGATCTCTTTCGTATTCTGATCAAGAGCCAAAGCGTGGCGCGTGTCCGCAAAAAAGTTGTGCAAAACATCGCCGCCATTTTCCAAAAATCCTGCATCCCTTTGGCGAGGTCTGGCAATCAGGTGACAATCGCCATCACGTCGAATCACATCGCAACTTCCCTGCTTGCGCTGATCGAATGGTGGCTGGACAATAATTTAAAGCCTGCACCAACACAGATGGGAAAGGTCTATAAGAGTTTGATCATTGATTCTACAGTGGGGGCGGTGAGTTCCTTGTCAGCCGTGTCGAGATAGATCAAGACTGCAAAATTGCAGTACCCTGTAACATAGGATGATGACTTTTGCCTTTGATAGATTTCTATATCTTAAGGATTTTGCAACACAGCAGACACAACAATGCGATGAATATCCACCAGGTATGGGTGGCATGAGATCAGCGTCACTCTGGCATCCGGCGTAGGAGCCATAACCTCGACTGCACTTGGATCGACCA